>NZ_WWCX01000021.1:0-90203 GCF_009857655.1 Duganella vulcania | reverse complement strand
CCGGGATGGCGCCGGCGCCATCCCGGCCATCCCGCCGCTGCACTTCCGCGAGGCCAACCAGCTGGGCAACGCGCTGCGCGAGGCCGCGCTCGGCATGCAGCGGGCCCGCTCCGGCATGCGCGAAAGCGAACAGCAACTGGCGCTGGCGGCCAACGCGGCCCACCTCGGCATCTGGACGCGCGAGCTCCAAGGCGGCGCCATCTGGGCCTCGGACCAGTGGCGCGCGCTGTTCGGCTTTGACGCCGACCAGCCGCTGACCCTGGATGCGCTGCTGGCCAGGGTGCATCCGGACGACCGCGACGCCGTGCAGCGCACGCTGCAGGACACGCTGCACGGCACGCCGCGCTACGACATGGAATACCGGCTGCTGCCGCCGGCCGGCGGCGCGCCGCGCTGGATCTCCTCGCACGGCAGCGTCGAGTTCGACGAGCAGGGCCGGCCGCTGCGCGTGCGCGGCGTCTCGCTCGACATCACGGCGCGCAAGCAGGCCGAGCTCGATCTGCTGCAAAAGCAGAAGGAGGTCACCCACCTGGCGCGGGTGGCCATGCTGGGCGAGCTGTCGGGCGCGCTGGCGCACGAGCTGAACCAGCCGCTCACGGCCATCCTCAGCAACGCCCAGGCGGCCCGGCGCTTCCTGGCCCAGCCGGAGCCCGACCTGCCCGAGGTGGCCGAGATCCTGATCGACATCGTGGCCGAGGACAAGCGCGCCGGCGACATCATCCAGCGCCTGCGCCGCCTGTTCGGCAAGCAGGACATGCCACGCCAGCGGCTCGACGCGCGCGAGCTGGCGGATGGCGTGATCCGCCTGGTGCGCAACGACCTGATCCAGCACGGCCAGTCGGTGCGCGCCGAGCTGGGCGACGAACCGCTGGCCATCCAGGCCGACCCGGTGCAGCTGCAGCAGGTGCTGATCAACCTGCTGATGAACGCCTGCGACGCCCAGGCCGCGCCGCCAGCCTCGGACGGCGTGATCGTGCTGCGCTGCGCGCGCGATGGCGACGCCGCGCTGTTGAGCGTGATCGACCGCGGCAGCGGCATCGCGCCCGATCTGCTGCCGCGCATCTTCGACCCGTTCACCACCACCAAGGCGCGCGGCATGGGGCTGGGGCTGTCGATCTGCCGCAGCATCGCCGCCGCCCACCAGGGCACGCTGTGGGCGCACAACAACCCGGACGGCGGCGCCAGCTTCCACCTGCGCCTGCCGCTGGCGGACGCGCCATGAGCGGCCTGGTCCACCTGGTCGACGACCAGCCGGCCGTGCTGAAGGCGCTGGCGCGGCTGCTGGGCGCGGCCGGCTTCACGGTGCGCGCCTACGCCGGCGCCCGCGACTTCCTCGACGCGCTGGCCGGCGACGCCGACGGCTGCCTGGTGCTGGACCTGTCGATGCCCGGCATGGACGGGCTGGCGCTGCAACAGGCGCTGGCCGCGCGCGCACCGCAGCTGCCCATCATCTTCCTGACCGGCCATGGCGACATCGACAGCGGCGTGCGGGCGATGAAGCTGGGCGCGGCAGACTTCCTGACCAAGCCGGTCGACGAGGCGCGCCTGATCGCCGCCATCGAGGCCGCGCTGGAACAGCAACGCCAGCTGCGCGGCGCCGGCGCCGAGCTGGCCGCCATCCGCGCGCGGCTGGCCACGCTGACGCCGCGCGAGACCGAGGTGCTGGAGCTGCTGGTGGAAGGCCTGCTGAACAAGCAGGTGGCGGCCGCGCTGGGCACGGTGGAGAAGACCGTCAAGGTGCACCGCGCGCGCGTGATGGCGAAGATGCAAGTGCGCTCGCTGACCGCGCTGGTGCGCCTGGTCGACCGCGCGCGCCGCGGCTAGCCGCCCCCTGTTGGCCCAAGGTCCAATAGCCGCGCGGCGGCCGGCGGGCTATCGTGGCTGCATGGATAGCTCTCTTCCCTGGGTGGCGGTGGTCGACGACGACGAAGCGGTGCGGCGGGCGCTGCAGCGTCTGCTGCGCTCGGCCGGCATCGCGGCGCGGGCCTACGCCGGCGGCGCCGACTTCCTGGCCGCGCTGGACGATGTCCATCCCTGCTGCGTAGTGCTGGACGTGCACATGCCGGGCCTGTCCGGGCTGGAGGTGCAGGCACGGCTGGCCACGCTGGCGCCCGCGATCGGCGTGATCATCATCACCGGCCACCAGACCGCCGCCGAGCAGGCGCAGGCGCAACTGCACCAGCCGCTGGCCTACCTGGGCAAACCCGTCGACGACCAGGCCATCCTGGACGCCATCGGCATGGCCTGCGCCAAGCCATCGTCCGCCACCGGAGGGCCGCCCCCATGATCCCGTCGCCCCCGACGCCGGCGCAGCCGCCGGCCGGCGCCGGCCACGACAGCCTGACCGGGCTGCCGAACCGCCCGCTGTTCACCCACACCCTGGCGCGCCAGCTGCCGGCAGCCTGGCCGCGCGCCAGCGCCCTGCTGCTGATCGACCTGGATGGTTTCAGCGCCATCAACGGCCTGCACGGCCACGTTGCCGGCGACGCCGTGCTGCGCCAGTTTGCCCGGCGCCTGGGCCTGCTGGCGCCGGCGCGCGCCGCCATCGGCCGGCTCGGCAACGACGAGTTCGCGCTGCTGCTGCCGGCGCAGGTGCGGCAGGCGGGCGAGCTCGCCGAGCTGATTCGCACCGCGCTGCACCAGCCCTTCGACCTGCCCGGCGGCCCGGCCACGCTGACGGCCTGCATCGGCATCGCCGCCTGCCCGGCCGACACCGACGACCCCGCCACGCTGCTGCGCTATGCCGGCCTGGCGCTGCAGCAGGCCAGGCAGGCCGGCATCGACCGCTGCTGCCATTTCACCGACGCCATGCAGCGCGACCACCACCAGCTGGAGCACGCGCTGCGCCATGCCTGCGCCCAGGGCGAGTTCGAGCTGTACTACCAGCCCAAGGTGCGCATCGACAGCGGCCGCATCACCGGCGCCGAGGCGCTGCTGCGCTGGAACCGGCCCGGCCACGGCCAGGTGGCGCCGTCCGAATTCCTCCCGCTGCTCGAGCGCAGCGGCCTGATCGTGCAGGTCGGCGCCTGGGCCATCGACCAGGCCTGCCGCCAGATCGCCGCCTGGGCGAAGCTGGGCGAGCGCCCGCTGGGGATCGCCGTCAATGTCGCCTGCCGCCAGTTCGCCGACGCCCGGCTGGAGGACACCGTGGCCCAGGCCATCGCCCGCCACGGCATCGCCCCCGGCCTGCTGTCGCTGGAGGTGACCGAGAGCGCCATGATGGAGGACCCCGGCCGCAGCGCCGCCACCCTGGCCGCGTTGCGCGCGATGGGCGTGCGCATCGCCATCGACGACTTCGGCACCGGCTACTCCAGCCTGGCCTACCTGAAGCGCTTCCCGGTCGACGCGCTGAAGATCGACATCTCCTTCATCCGCGACGTCACCAGCAATCCCGACGACGCCG
Source organism: Duganella vulcania (assembly GCF_009857655.1). NCBI lineage: Bacteria > Pseudomonadati > Pseudomonadota > Betaproteobacteria > Burkholderiales > Oxalobacteraceae > Duganella > Duganella vulcania. The sequence continues at coordinate 86,800 of NZ_WWCX01000021.1, read as the reverse complement.
CCGTGGTCGACGCCATCATCGGCATGGCGCACAGCCTGAAGCTGGAGGTGGTGGCCGAGGGCGTGGAGACGGAGGCCCAGCTGGCCTACTTGGGGCGCCAGCGCTGCGACCAGATCCAGGGCTACCACTACAGCCGCCCGCTGCCGGCCGCGCAGCTGGAATGCCTGCTGCGCGACGACCTGCGCCTGGGCGTGCCGGCGGGCGTCGGCACCGCTGCCGAGCGCACGCTGCTGATCATCGACGACGAGCCCAACGTGCTGAGCGCGCTGCAGCGCCTGCTGCGCGCGGACGGCTACCGGGTGCTGGCCGCCAACGGCGCGGCCCAGGCCATGGCGCTGCTGGCGCGGCATCCGGTGCAGCTGATCCTGTGCGACCAGCACATGGCGGAAATGCGCGGCACCGAGCTGCTCGACCAGGTCCGGCGGATGTACCCGGACACCTTCCGTATCATCCTGTCCGGCCACAACGACCTGGGCGACATCATGGAGGCGGTCCACCGCGGCGCCCTGTACCGCTTCTACACCAAACCCTGGGACAACAACACGCTGCGCGAGAACATCCGCGCCGCCTTCCGCCACTACTGGCAGCTGCACGGCCTGGCCGAGCCGGCGCCGCTGCTGCCGGCGGGCGCCTGACTCGCCCCCGCGCGGCGCGGCTGCGCTTATAATCGCAGGGTCACTCCACGGTCACGCCAGGAAGAGAGCCCATGCAAGCAAAGCCCATCGCCACCCCGCCGGCCGCCGGCAGCCACACCCACCTGTCCGCGCGCGTGCTCGGACTGGCCAACCTGGGCCTGATGGTGCTCGACGCCGACGGCCGCATCGTCATGTGGAACCAGTGGCTGGCCAGCCACTCCGGCCTGTCCGCCCAGCGCGTGCAGGGCAGCGACCTGTTCGACCTGTTCCCCGAGCTGCGCGGCCAGCGCCTGGAGCAGGCGGTGCAGAGCGCGATGCAAAGCAAGCTGCCGCAACAACTGTCGCCGGCGCTGAACCGCTCGCCCTTCCCGCTGTACCCGGCCGGCACCTGGGGCGGCGAGCGCGTCGAGCAGGCGGTGTCGGTGACGCCCTTCACCGAGGGCAAGGAGCGTTTCTGCCTGATCGAGGTGAGCGACATCAGCACCACCGTCGGCCGCGAGCGCCAGCTGCGCGGCCAGGCCGAGGCGCTGCGCGCGCAATCCTACGTGGACGGCCTGACCGGCATCGCCAACCGCCGCCACTTCGACGTCGCGCTGGACCGCGAACTGCGGCGCGCCCAGCGCAACAACAGCCAGCTGTCGCTGCTGCTGATGGACATCGACTCCTTCAAGGCCTACAACGACCACTTCGGCCACCAGCAGGGCGACGCCTGCCTGACGCTGGTGGCGGAAGCCTTCGCCGCGATGCTGCAGCGTCCGGCCGACCTGGCCGCGCGCTACGGCGGCGAGGAATTCGCCGCCGTGCTGCCGGACACCGGCCCCGAGCAGGCGGCCCAGCACGCCGAGGCGATCCGCGCCCGTATCGCCGCGCTGGCGATCACCCACGCGCCGGCCGCCACCCGCCCGCATGTGACGATGAGCATCGGCGTGGCCAGCTACGACAAGAACCGCCTGTTCGACGCCGCCACCATGCTGGCCGCCGCCGATTCCTGCCTGTACGCCGCCAAGCACGCCGGCCGCGACTGCGTGATCGTCCACAAGCCCGCCGAGCAGGCGGCTTGATGCTGGACGCGCTGTCGTCCAACTGGTCCGCGCTGCTGAGCAGCGCCATCGGCAACCGCGTCGGCGACATGCTGCTCAAGTCGCTGTGGTGGGTGCCGGTGTTCGCGCTGCTGGGCTTTGTCATCGCGATCGTGGTGATCGTCGTGCTGGCGCGCAAGCGGCTGATGGTGCGCGAGCACCGCGTCTGGAACGTGTTCGCCAAGCTCAGTTATCTGGTGATCCTGGTGGGCGTCGTGTTCGCCACCGTCACCATCGGCGTGCTGCGCCACCAGCAGAACCAGCTCGACGCGGTGATGGAAACCGAAGTGCTGCCCGCGATGGAGAACAACATGCCGACCGTGCGCACCTATCTGTTCGCGGCGATCCAGGAGCATCAGATCCGCACCAAGGTCACGCGCGAACTGCTGGTCATGCTGGTGCTCAGGGACCTGCACTACGTCCCTCACGATGACGGACTGTGGGAGCATCTGAAGGCGCGCGGCATCAACAAGGTGCTGGCGGAACTGCGGGCCGCCGCCTCGGCCAGCCCGGTCCTCGGCCTGGACGACGCCGGATCCCCAGCCAAGCTGGTCGACTCGCTGCCGCGCTACATGGTGGGCAAGGCGGTCGACAGCATCGACCACCTGTTCCACGGCATGTACCTGAGCATCGTCATGCTCTTCCTCGGCCTCGGCGCGCTGGTGGCGGGCGAAATCCTGCTGTACTTCAAATGGTATCTTCCCCGGCAAAACCGCCCCCGAAGCGCATAAACTGCATGCATGCCTGCCATTCGGCGCGAAGGCGTTTGATGCATTAGCTGGAGTTATGCATGCCATGCAGATGTTTCATTTGTCACCACGGCCAAAATGAGGGCAACATAGTGCATAACCCATAAAATGGAGACGGCACATGCATCAGCAAGGCGAACTGGCAGGCAAGGTGGCACTGGTTACGGGGGGCGCGTCCGGCATCGGCCGCGCCACGGCGGAATTGTTCGCGCGCGAAGGCGCCACGGTGCTGATCGCCGACCGCGACGGCGAAGCCGGCGAGCTGGCGGTGGCCGCGCTGGTGGGGGCCGGCGCGCGCGCCTCCTTCATCCGCACCGACGTCGCCGTGGCCGCAGATTGCGCGGCGGCGGTGGCAGCGGCCGTGTCGCGCTACGGCCGGCTCGACGTCCTGTTCAACAATGCCGGCATCACCCGCCGCGCCAACGTGATCGACACCACCGAACAGGAATGGGACCAGGTCATGGCGGTCAACGTCAAATCGATTTTCCTGATGTGCAAATACGCGGTGCCGGTGATGCAGCAGCAGGGCGGCGGCAGCATCATCAACACCGCCTCCGGCTGGGGGCTGGTGGGCGGCAAGGATGCCGTGTCCTATTGCGCCTCCAAGGGCGCGGTGGTGATACTGACCAAGGCGATGGCGGTGGACCATGGCCCGCAGAATATCCGCGTCAACTGCGTCTGCCCCGGCGACACCGATACGCCGATGCTGCGCAACGAAGCGCAGCAGCTGGGGCTTGAGGAAACCGCGCTGGTGGCGGCCGGCGCGGGACGGCCGCTGATGCGCGTGGGCCAGCCGCGCGAAATCGCGCAAGCGGTGCTGTTCCTCGCATCGGATCGCGCCTCCTTTGTCACCGGCGATGCGCTGGTGGTGGACGGCGGCGGACTGGCCGGATCGGCATAAACCGTGAACAAGTGGGAGAACCCCCAGCTGCTGGAGGAACACCGGCTGCCTCCGCACGCCTACTTCTTCGCCTATGACGACGCCGAATCGGCGCGCAGCTTCGAGCGTGAACGAAGCCGCCGCTTCCTGTCGCTGAGCGGCTCGTGGCGCTTCGCGTACTTCGGCCATCCGCTGCAGGTGCCGGAGCGGTTCTACAGCGAGTACATGGCCCACTGGGGCAGCATCGAGGTGCCCGGCATGTGGCAGCTGCAGGGCCACGGCCAGTTGCAGTACACCGACGACGGCATGCCCTTCCCGGTCGATCCGCCCTACGTGCCGTCGGCGAATCCCACCGGCGCCTACCAGCGCCGCTGGACGCTGGGCCCGGAGTGGCGCGGCCAGAGCGTGATCCTGCGCTTCGATGGCGTCGAGACCTACTTCGAAATCCACGTCAACGGCAAGTACGCCGGCATGAGCAAGGGCAGCCGGCTGGCGGCGGAATTCGACATCACCGCGCTGCTGGTGGACGGCGAGAACCTGCTCAGCGTGCGCGTGCTGCAATGGGCCGATTCCAGCTACCTCGAAGACCAGGACATGTGGTGGACCGCCGGCATATTCCGCGACGTCTACCTGATCGGCAAGGGCGCCATCCACGTGCGGGACGTCTGCGTGCAAACCCGCTTCGACGACGCCTGCCGCGACGCGCGCCTGTCCTGCGCGGTCGACGTGTCGGCACAGGGAGGCTATCGGATCGACTGGGCGCTGTACGATGGCCTGCGCCAGCTGCAGCAGGGCGGAGGCCGTGCGCTGTCGTGGGAAGTGGACGTGCCGGCGCCGCGCCAGTGGAACGCCGAGGATCCCTATCTGTACCGCCTCGAAATCAGCCTGTACGACGCCGACGATGAGCTGCTGGAGATCGTGCCGCTGCGCGTGGGCTTCCGCGAGGTGAGCGTGGTCGATGGCCTGATGTACGTGAACGGCCGCTACCTGAAGCTGCACGGCGTGAACCGCCACGACAACGACCATCTGCGCGGGCGCGCCGTGACGATGGCGCGCGTCGAGCAGGACATCGTGCTGATGAAGCAGCACAACATCAACTCGGTGCGCACGGCGCACTACCCCAACGATCCGCGCTTCTACGAATTGTGCGACCAGTATGGCCTGTTCGTGATGGCCGAGACGGACGTGGAGACGCACGGCTTCGTCAACGTCGGCGACCTCAGTCGGATCACCGACGATCCGGCGTGGGAGCCTGCCTTTGTCGACCGCATCGAGCGCCACGTGCACGCGCAGAAGAACCATCCATCGATCATCATCTGGTCGCTGGGGAACGAGTCCGGCTACGGCTGCAATGTCCGCGCGATGGCCGCGCGCTGCCGCCAGATCGACCCCACACGCCTGATCCACTACGAGGAAGACCGCGACGCCGAAGTGTGCGACGTGGTCAGCACCATGTACTCGCGCGTGCAGATGATGAACGCCTTCGGCGAATACCCGATGGCCAAGCCGCGCATCCTGTGCGAATACGCGCACGCGATGGGCAATGGGCCGGGAGGGCTGAGCGAATACCAGGCCGTGATGGACCGCCATCCGCACCTGCAGGGCCACTACTTGTGGGAGTGGTGCGACCACGCCATCCTGCGGCCGGAGGTGGATGGGCGGCCCTTCTACGCCTTCGGCGGCGACTACGGCGACTATCCGAACAGCGGCAATTTCTGCTGCGATGGCCTGGTCTATCCCGACCAGCGGCCCGGCCCCGGCCTGCGCGAGTACAAGCAGGTGATCGCGCCGGTGAAGGTGCGCGCCATCGACGCCGCCGCCGGCAGGCTGGAAGTGGAGAACCGCTACTGGTTCAGCAGCCTCGATTGCATCACGCTGCTGGTGGAGACCAGGGCGGATGGCGAAGCGCTGCGATTGCAGCGCGTGCCGTTGTCACCGCTGCCGCCGGGGCAGCGGCAGGAGATCCGCATCCCCGAGCCGCCATCCGGCAGCGGCCAGCGCTACCTGAACGTACGTGTGGTCCGCGATCACGCCACCGCCTACAGCGCCGCGCAGCACGAGCTGGCGGTGTACCAGTTCGCGCTGCCATCGACGCCCGCGCAGCCACCGCAGCCGCCCGCCGGCGCGCCACCTGTGCTGACCGAGCATCGCCTTGAATACCGCATCGAAGGCCGCGGCTACCACATGGTGTTCTGCAAGCTCACTGGGAAACTCAAGGAATGGGTGGCGCATGGCGTGTCACTGCTGGCGCGCCCGCCGCAGCTGACGTTCTACAAACCCTGCATCGACAACCACAAGCAGGAGAACGAAGCCCTGTGGCTGCCGCAGCACCTGAACATCATGCAGGAGCATCTGCGCGGCATGGAGGTGCGGCATGGCGAGGCTGCGGTGGAAGTTATCGTCGATTGCCAGATCGCGCCGCCGGTGCTGGGCTACGGCATGCGCTGCCGCTACCACTACCGCATCGACAGCAGCGGCCAGCTGCGGCTAACCCTGTCCGGCACACCCTACGGCGGCTTCCGCGACATGATCCCCAAGATCGGCATGACGCTGGCCCTGAACCGCCAGCTGGACCAGGTCGAATATTTCGGCCGGGGCCCGGGCGAGAACTACCCGGACAGCAAGGCATGCAGCATCATCGGCCGTTACCGCAGCAACGCGGCGGATATGTTCGAACACTACCCCAAGCCGCAGGACAACGGCAACCGCCAGGACGTCACGCGAGCATCGCTGCGCGACAACCGCGGCAACGGCCTGCGTATCGACGCGCCGCAAGGCATCCACTTCAGCGTATGGCCGTACAGCGCCGAACAAATCGCGGCCACGCGGCACGACAACGAATTGCGCGAAGAAGACTGCTGGACCGTCAACCTCGACCACAAGATGAGCGGACTGGGTTCCAATTCCTGGGGCTCCGAAGTGCTCGAATCCTATCGCGTCTACCTGGAGGCTTTCAGCTACAGCGTGGACTTGTCGCCGCTGAACAAGGGGAGCCGCCTGTGATTATCCTGAACAGCGTGGACGAGTTCCGCCATCGCTACCACTCCGCCCGAAAATGGCAGCGCTGCTTGGAGGCCATCGCCAACCTGCCCAAGCTGAAGCCCGGCGTGTGCCACTCCATCGGCGATACGCTGGTTTACCGGCTGGTGGACGGCCAGGCCGCCGCAGCGCCCAGCTTTACCGGCAACCGCCGCTACGTCGAAATCCACTGCTACCTGTCCGGCGGCGAGACCATCGCCTACGCGCCCAAGTCATCGCTGACGCGCCTCGCGCCGTACAGCGACGAGACCGACCGCGAAACCTTCAGCGGCGGCTGCGCCCACAGCCACACCGCCAGCGCGGGCCAACTGCTCATCTTCGACAATGACTACGCCTACCAGCCGCAAGGCTCAAGCCATCTGCGCAAACTGGTGCTGATGGTGACGGTGGAAGGCGCCACCTTCCACAACAAGTGAGCGGACCAATGGCTAATTCCAGCAGCGCGAAAATCGGCCGCTTCATGCTGCTGTCGATGGCGGTGGCGGCGATCTTCAACATCCGCAATGTCGTCAACAGCAATATCGCCATCGGCATGGTGGCCGTGCCGTCCTTCCTGTTCGCGACGGCGACCTTCTTCATTCCCTATGTGCTGATCATCGCGGAATTCGTCAGCTTGAACAAGGACGCCAAGTCCGGCATCTACCAGTGGATACGCTCGTCGATGGGCGACAAGTGGGCCTTCGTCGGCGCCTACTGCTACTGGTTCGTCAACCTGTTCTACTTCACGTCGGTGCTGCCCAATATCCTTGTGTATGCATCCTATGCGTGGCTGGGCTACGAATATCAGTTCTCGCCGCTGGTGGCGGTGCTGCTGTCGATCATGCTGTTTGCCTTCGCCACCTGGGTCTCCACCAAGGGCGCGGCGTGGGTGGGCCGCGTGACCTCCATCGGCAGCTCGCTGGTGCTATTGATGGCGTTCGGCTTCGTGGGTTTGAGCCTGGCCGACTGGGTAGGCGGCGTGGCGCCCGCCACACCCGTCACTGCCGCCGCGATGACGCCGACCTTCAGCTGGGGCTTCATGGGCGTCATGGCGTGGATATTGTTTGCTGCCGGCGGCGCCGAATCGGTGGGCGTGTTCCTGAACGATGTGCGCGGCGGCGCCAGGACGTTTGTGCGGACCATTGTCTTTGCGGGTTTGCTGATCGGCGTGCTGTATTCAGTGTCGGCGCTGGTGCTGAACCTGTACGTGCCGGCGTCCAAGTTGAGCTACACGTCCGGCGTGTTCCAGGTGTTCGGCGCGTTGGGTGCGCATCATCAGGTATCGCCGCTGCTGCTAAATCGCCTGGTCGGCGCGGTGATGCTGCTCGGTTCCTTCGGCACGCTGATGGTGTGGACTGCCGCGCCGGTCAAGGCGCTGTTCTCGGAGATCCCGAAAGGCATCTTCGGCGAGCGCGCCATCGCGTTGAACCGCCACGACATGCCGGAGCGCGCAGCGTGGATACAGTTCTGCGTGGTGGTGCCGCTGCTGGTGATACCTGCATTGGGGTCGTCCAATGTGAACCAGCTGCTGAACGTGGTGATCAACATGACGGCGGCCACCGCGTTGCTGCCGCCGTTGATCATCATGGCCGCCTACTTCCACCTGCGCTTGCGGCTGGACCATCTGCCGCGCGACTTCCGCATGGGATCGCGCCGCGTCGGGCTGGCGGTGACCAGCGTGCTGCTGGCGTTTTTCGGGGTGGCCTTCATCGCCGCCATCTTCCCGGCCGGCCAGAACCTGCTGCTCACGCTGGGCTACAACGTGGGAGGCGTGGTCCTGTTCCTGGGATGGGCGTTGTGGAAGTACCGCCTGTATGAGCGCGGCCTTGGTGTCACTTCCGAGGTTTCGCGTCCCGCGCCAGCATCAGCAGGTGTGCGGCGCTCCAGCTGAAGTTTGTGGCGCCTTGCATGCGGCCTGTGATGGGGTGGTAGTTCTCGCGGATCGGCGCATCGCCTTGCAGGCCTTCGGCGCCGGCCGTGAAGCGGGCGGCGATGGCGTCCGCTTCGGCAGCGTGGTCGTAGTTGCGCAGGCCGGCCACGCCGAAGTAAACCTGGTCCAGCCACACCCTGCCCCGCCAGTAGATCTCCGGGTCGTAGGATGGATTGGAGACGGCCGCCGTCGGCATCGGGACGGGGGTGCCGAATTCAGCGGGGTCCAGCATCTTGGCGATCACCGCGTCGGCCTGCCGTTGTCCGGCGGCGCCGGCCCATAGCGCTGTCCAGCCTTCGGGGCCGCGCCCGCGCATCGTCAGCAGAGTTCCTCCCAGCTTGCGGTCGTAGTAGAAGCCACTGGCAGGGTCGAAGAAGCTGGCGTTGATCAGGTCTCGCAGATGCGCCGCTTGTTCGCGCCAGACGGCGGCTGCGGCGTTGTCGCCCAGTTCCTGCGCCATGTCCGCGAGGATCAACTTTTCGCGGTAAAGGAAGGCGTTCAGGTCCACCGATTCCTGGTCGATGGAGTAGCCCAGCAGCTTGCCCTGCTTGTCGCGGTTCTCCACCACGCGCACTTGCCAGTCGCGGCGAGCCGCGGCCAGGTCGCCGCCGCGGGCTTTGTCCGCGTAGCGCTGCAAGGCGGCCGGCTCGATGAAGCCGAAGCGTGCCGCGTTGTCCATGCCGGACTCGTAGCCGGCTGCCTGCTGTACCGGCAGTTCGATGGCGGCGTATTGTCCGGCGTCGACGATGCGGCTGTAGGCGGCAAGGCCGAGACAATCGCGCATGCCATCATGCTCCGCGCCGCAGCCTTCCAACGGTGCGGGCGACAGCGGCTTGACGCGGAAGCGCAGTTGGCCGGCGTCGTCGTTGTGCAGGGGGTGTACTGTTGCGCCGTATTCGGCCAAGCCGTTTTGATCGTGGTCACGATTGCGGTACCACCAGCGGTGATAGGCTTCCAGCTTGGGACGCATCTCCTGCAACCAGGCGCGGTCGTGCGATTGACGGTAGATTTCCCATACGGTCCATGCAGCCAATGGCGGCTTGGTGTCTCGCTCGTTCCAGTTGTCGCCATCGCCGCCGCGTGCCGCGTCCATGTTGTAGAAGACGTTGTCGGGCAACATGCCTTCGTCTTGCGGGCGGATCGCGTCGTTGGCAGTGATCTGGTAGTCGAACAGGGAGCGTACCGTGTTGGCGGCCAAGACGGGATCGATGGCGGCCAGCGCGTAGGCTTGCTTCCAGGTGTCCCATGTCCAGGCACCGTTGAACCAGCGCGCCGTGGTGGACGGCACCATCGCGTCATGCCGGAAAGCGCCGCGCGGTGCGCGCCAGTTGCCGATCAAGGTTTCCAGCGCCTTGGTGCCGAGCGTGGAGGCGGGCAGCCTGGCTTGCCACGCGACCCAGCGCCACTCGTTCGCCGAGATGGCCCGTTCCACGCGAGCGGGATCAGCCAGCAGCGCGGCGGCGGTGGCGCCGGTAAATGCGGCATCGGCCTGCGGCCCGGCAGCGGCGCCGGCGAGCGTCAGGCGTGTGGCGGTGGCCGGCGGCGGGGCGGCGGGGACGGCGTCTGCGGCGACGGCGGTATCGAGCTGGTAGCTGTAGGCGCTGTACATCGTCTGCCGGCGGCCGGCGGGCAGCGGTGGCAGGTCGGCGGTGCTGTCGTAGTGCTGGCCATCGACGTTGTCCCGCGCGCGCACGCTGCGCTCAATGCGGTAGCGTGAACGGCCGCTGGTCATCACGTTGCTGGCATCGCGCACTTTGCCGAAGGTGACGCTCACGCCTTCCGCATCCTGCACCAGCTGCGGCTTCCATGCTGGCTGGCGCGCGGCGATGGAACCGTCCTTGCCCCATTGCGCCATCAAGTCGCCCTGCCAGTGCGCCTTGAGCGACAGCGCTCTGCGGGACGTATTGTGCAAACGGTAGCGCACCACCGCGCTGCTGGAGCTGACGAAATGCAGGTCCACATCCAGCCGCAATCCCGGCCACACCAGTCGCTGGCTCAGCACGCCCGGACGGGCAGCGCTGGTCCAGCGGGCCTGCTCCGGCCGGAACTCGCGTCCCGTGCGGCGGTCGGTCAGGTCCAACCGCTCCAGCGCCGAGGCGATATACAGGCTGTACTCCTCGGCGATCACCATCGGCCCGCTGAAGGTTCCGGCCAGCGCCGGCGCATCCGGCAGCAGATAGCCATGCCAGCTGCCGGCGTCAAACATGGGATTGAAACGCTGGTTTTGCTCCGCGTCGAAATCGCGCGCGGCGGCCGGAACTCCGTATCGATTGATGGAAGGCGCTTGCGCGTGCGCGGCCCAGGCGGAGGCGCATGCCGCAATCAGCAGCAGGTTGCGTACAGGTGAGGACATAGGCGGGAATGAAATCGAGTTGTCGGGAAGGGTAACACGTTGAGGCCAGGCGCTAGGCGCGCCCGGCCCCTGCACATCAGAAGCGGTAGGACAACGAAGCCGTGGCATTGCGCCCCAGGATAGGCCGCGCGTAGAACAAGCTGCCGTTCGAGCTTTGGTTAAAGCCGCTGCGAGGATTACCCTCGGTCAGGCCGATCGAGTTGGTCACGTTGTTCACTTTCAGATTCAGCTTCCACTTCTTGTCGATATTGATTTCCGCACCCATGTCGATCACATGATAGGCAGGCAGCGCCAGCGCGTTTTCAAAGTCGGCGAAGCGCTTGCCGATATGGCTGTACACCAGGAACACATCGCCGAAGCCGAAATGCAGCGTCGGGATCAGCCGCACCTGCGTGTTCGGCGTCCGCATCACCTGGTTGCCGTTTTGCTTGGCCTCCTCCGCGTTCGGATCGATGCCGTTGATGGTGGCCTTCTGCAAAGTAGCCACGTACTCCAGCGAGAACTGCTTGAACGGCTTGATGACACCCTCCAGCTCAACACCGGTGGACAGCGTCTTGACGAACACCTGGCGGAAGTCGCCCGTGGCCTGGTTGGTTTCGCCGAAGGACAGGTTGTCGAACTTGGTGTGGAACACCGTGGCCGACGTGGTCCAGAACGGCGAGATGTAGCGCACGCCCGCCTCGGTGAAACTGAGCCGGCTAGCGCCATCGACGAAGCTGTCGGTGCTGTACAAGGTCGGCATGTTGGTGCCGCTGGCATAGCGTCCATACGTGGCCACGTGGTCATTGAAGGCGTAGTTGAAGCCCGCCGTGTACGACGCTTCCTTGATCGTCTTCTGCTTGCGCGTCCACACGCCGGTGCCCGCGCGGCGCATGTAGTTGTTGGCGATGATGTTGTCCCTGTCGCTGCCGTCCGGATTCAGCGCGCCGGGGATGATGGCGCCGCCGGTCAGGCTGTCGCCCGGCAGGTCGTCGCCCGCCGCCAGCACGCCCTCGTCCTGCACATCGTAGCGAGCCACTTCGTAGCGCACGCCGGCATCCAGGCGCAGGTTGTTACTGACCTTCCATTCGTCGTTGACGAAGTAGGAGAACGATTTCAAATCGCCCTTGTGGCGCTCGTAGAAGTAGCCGTTGCGCAGCACGCCCTTGTCCGACAGGTAGCCGAGGATCTTGTTGTTGCCATCGACGGCGACGATATCGAGCCGGCTCGGTTGGTCGCGCACGTCGGTGATGATGCGGGCGCCGTAGTCGGAATCGTCATACAGCTTTTGCGACGCGAACAGGATGCCGGCGGTGAAGCTGTTCTTGTCGTTCTCGTTCGTCACCGACAGCTTGTCGATGAAATGGCCCAGTGAACGGAAGCGCGTCTCGGCCACGGCGTCGGTGGTGAAGCCGTTGCCGTTCAGGGTGGAGGGATCGTTGATCAGCTGTCCGCTGCCGGCGTAGGCCAGCTTGGCGGTGCCGCCGAAGCGCTTGAGCAGCGCCGCCACGTCGCCCGACTGCGCGGGATCGAGCCGGTTGCTGGCGCGGACCAGATAACTGTTCGGGCCATTGAACACCGAATGCGGCGCGACGTCGTAGCGGGTGTAGCGCGCGTTGTTACGGAACGACCAGTCGCCGCCCAGCTCATGCTGCAGGTCCGCGCCGATCACCTTGGCCAGCACGTGGAAGCCGGTGTGCAGGTCGGTGGTCACGGGGCCGTTGGTGGTCTGGTTGGTGATGCGCGCCAGGTCCGGGCCGTCCAGCGAGCCGTAATGCGGGTTCACACCCGGCACGCCGGTCGGGTTGCCCGGATTCGTCAGCGGGATCGGCAGGTAGAAGGTGTTGTGGTCATTGACGTACTTGGCCGACAGGTTCAACTCCCCGCGCTCAAGCTTGCGCGTAAGGTTCAGGCGGAACTGGCCGCCATGGTCGGCGGTGATGCCGATCGGGCGCACGCCCTTGCCTTCGCGGTAGTAACCACCGGCCGCGTAGGTCCAGTCGTCGTTGATCGGACCCGAATACACGCCCTCGGTGCGCACCATGCCGTAGTCGCCGACGGTGACCTTGACCTCGCCCTGCGGCTTCTGCGTGCCCTTCTGGCTGATGAAGTTGACGATGGCCGCCGGTCCGTTGGTGGACAGGATGGCCGACGTGCCGCCACGGATCGCCTCGAAGCGCTTGATGGTCACGTCCTCGCGCATCAACACGTCCACCAGTTCGCCGTCGTAGATCACCGGCAGGCCGTCTTCCTGAAGGCTGATGAACTGGAACGCGGCGCCGCCGCTCAAGCCGCGCGGCGAGACGTTGTTCGACACCTCGCCGCCGGAAGCCTCCACCCACAGGCCCGGCACCTGCTGCAGCGAATCGGCCAGGCTATGCGGCGCCAGCTTCTCCAGCTTGGCCAGGTCCACGGTGGTGATGGCGACCGACGATTCCAGCTTGGTACGGTTCTTGGCGGTGGTGCCGGTGACGACCACCTCCTGGATGGGCGCGGCCTTGTCGGGGGCGCCCGCCGCGTCGGGCGCGGTTTGCGCCTGCGCGCCGTGCATGGCCGCCAACTGGGCCAGTGTGGCGACCGAAAGGGTCAACCCGGTTTTTTGTCTCATTTGGAATCTCCAGATAGTTATCGTTATGTCCTGCTTTGCTGCCGCTACACCGAGACCGGCCACATGGTCTGCTCCCGGTAGCCGGTCGTCACCGGCAAATACCCATTGAATTGCGCATCGAGTTCCGCATCGCCGCTGTCGATGCGCAGCACGCCGCCGTGCAGCGACATCAACTTGTCCGGCGGCGCCAGCACGTGCAGCCCGCGCCTGCCGGCCGCGCGCAGCAGGCGCGGTGAAATCTGCTGGTTGCCCCGTCCCAGCAGCAGTCCCTGGCCACCGATCGGCGACAGCACCAGGTGCGGCGGCGATTGCCAATCCCCGGCCAGGTCTTCCAGCTCGCGACGCGAGGCATCACGCGCCAGCAGCGTACCGTCGCCCCGCACCGCGTCCACGCCCAGCAGGGTGCCGTCCACGCCCAGCAGCGACAGCAAGGCCTGCGTGGTCGTACCGGGGCCGACGAGGTACAGCGAACGCGCCGCCATCCCTTCCGCGAAGCTGCGGGCGATGGCCATGCGCTGCGCCCCGCTGCCGCTGGCGTGGCGTGACTTGCCGCCCTGCGTCAGCGACGGCGCCAGTGGAAGTTGCAGATAGCCGTACAGGCGCGGCTCGATCCGGCCTTGCCGCAGCGCGTCTTCGTCGAGGTCCATCACTTCGGCGTCGCTGCGGACGGCCAGGCCGTTCTGCTGCAACTGGCGCAGCAGCAGGCCCGCAGCAGTCGGATGGTTGGCGAAGACCGCCGACTGCATCTTCACGCCGGCCGGCACGCCCAACACCGGCAAGCTGCTGATCGCGCCGGCATCGCGCAGGCCGTCCAGCACATCGCGCGCGGTGCCGTCGCCGCCTGCGAATACCAGCAGGTCCATCCCCATGCCGGCCAGGATGCGGCTGGCGCGGCGCGTGTCGGCCGCTTGCGACGGCGATGCGACCGGCACCACTGCGCTGGCCTGCAAGCCCTCAGCATGCAGCGCGCACAGGCCCATGTCGCCGTCGGCCGTGTACCAGCTGACGGCGTGCGCCGCACTGCCGCAAGCCGCGAACATGGCGGCCATGCGGGCGGCCACCTGCGGCGTGCTGCTGGCCGCCAGCGCCGTCCGCACGCTGGCCTCGCCGTCCGATCCTTTGAGGCCGGCAGGGCCGCCGATGCCGGCCCAGGGATTGACCACCAGTCCAATCTTCATGCCAGTCCGCGCTCGCCCAGCTTGCGTTGGTAGGCACGCCACGTGATGGACCAGCGCTCCGGATCGTCCAGCATCTCGCCCTGCACACGATGCACGGGGCAGTTGTGCGGCGCGGTCTTGACCAGGTCCGGATCACTGTGCGCCTCGCCGGCGATGTGACGCATCACGCCAATGAATTCATCGAGGTCGGCGCGCGAATAGGATTCGGTCGGCTCGATGGTGGCCGGTTCCGGCACCACGTAGGGATGGTGGCTGGTCCAGTAATGCACGCCGAAGTCGGCGGCGCGCAGGCCGATTTCCTCCGACGTCACGCCGGTGGCCTCGGTGAGGCCCGCCCAGCTGTAGCGTACCTGCTCGATGCGGCGCTTGCCCGCCGCGTAGGGCGCGGCCATGCCGTCGATCTTCAGCAGCTCGTGCATCATGTAGTTGTTGTTCAGGACCGCGATCTCGGACACGGTGCGCAAGCCCTCGGCGCCCAGGTTCATGATCCACGCGTAGGCGCGCAGCATGATAGAGGCGGTGCCGGTGAAGCTGCTGATCTTGCCGATCGACTGCGCCGCGCCGTCCACCAAGGTGTAGCGGCCGTCCTTGTGCCGCACCAGTGGGCCGGGCAGGAACGGCGCCAGCGCCGCCGTGCAGCACACCGCGCCGACCGCCGGCCCGCCGCAGGCGTGCGGCGTGGCGAAGGTCTTGTGCAGGTTGAAGTGGCACAGGTCGAAACCCGCCTCGCGCGCGCGGGCGATGCCCAGCAGGCCGTTGGCGTTGGCCTGGTCGTACACGCACAAGCCGCCGGCCGCGTGCACTACATCGACGAATTCCCGGATGCGGCTGTTGAAGATGCCGGTGTCCTCCGGATTGGTGATCACCAGCGCCGCCGTGCGCGGCGACACGGCAGCCTTCAGCGCCTCCAGGTCGGGGTAGCCGTTCGCATCCGGGTAGAGCGTGATGACCCGGTAGCCGGCCAGCTTGGCGCAGGCGGCGTCCGACGGGTGCGAGAAGATGGTGGTGATGACCTCATCGCGCTGGCCCGCATCGCCACGGCTCTCGTGCCAGGCGCGCACCATCGCCATGTTGGCGAAGATGGCCTGCGATCCGCCGCGCGCCTGCAACGATACGGCATCCATGCCGGACACTTCGCGCAGCACGCCTTCCAGCTTGTCCATCACCTCCAGCATGCCTTGCACGGTGCTGTCGGGCTGGCGCGGATGCAGCTCCGCCATGCCGGGCTGGCGCGCCAGCTGGTCGTTGATCTTGGGGTTGTACTTCATGGTGCAGGTGCCCTGCCCCACGTCGACGTTGAGGTCCGCGCCCAGCGTCTCCTGCGACAGGCGCAGGTAGTGGCGCAGCACGCGGTTCTGCGACATCTCCGGCAGCGCCGGCGCGCGCTGGCGCAGCATGGCGGCGGGCAGCCCGGCCAGCGGCTGGCTCGCAGCGCGCACGATGTCCGGCTCCACTTCCGGCACCAGGATGCCGCGTTCGCCGGGCTGGCTCAGCTCAAAGATGACCGGTTCGTCCCAGCGCGCCTGGTGGTAGCGGCGCATCTGCTGCTTGCGGTGGTGGGCGATGTTTTCCATGGCGTTCATTGTTGGAGGACTTTCTCTAGCGTTGCGCACAGCAGGTCGATGTCTTCCTGCGTGTGGACTTCGGAAAAGGCGTACAAGGCCGACTGGCCCAGCGCGGGGAAGGAGGCGCTCAGGTCATGGCCGCCGAAGACGCCCTGCTGCTGCAAGGCGGCGTTGACGGCGGCCACCGGCAGGCCGGTGCCGTCGAAGTTGACGGCGAACTCGCGGAAGTGGCAGCTGCCCGCGTGCGCGATCCGCACGCCGGGGATGCGCGCCATGCGCTGCCTGGCGTAGGCAGTGCGCTGGGCGATGCCGGTGGCCAGTTCGGTCATGCCTTGTGGCCCCATCAGCGCCAGGTACACGCCCGCGGTGATGCCCCAAAGCGCGGCGGCCGTGCCGACGAATTCATTGCCGTTCTCGCGCTTGTCGAACGAGGTGCGGCTGTAGGCGACATCACCAAAGCCGTACTCGCCCGGCACGCTGGTCGGCACGATGCCGAACAGCCGCGATGGATACTGCATGACGATGGCGGGATCGTCATGGGTGGCGATGAAGCCGCCCTGGCCGCCGCCGTAGTTCATGTGCATGCCGAGCGGCTGGATGTCGCCGCAGACGATGTCGGCGCCGTAGGTGGCCGGCGGCGCCAGCACGCCCAGCGACACCGGATCGACGCCGACCACGAACAGCGCGCCCACCGCATGCGCGGCGGCGGCCAGCGCGGCGCCGTCGTCGATGGTGCCGAGGAAGGATGGGATGTCGACATACAGCGCGGCGGTGTCCTGGTCGAGCAGGCGCTTCACCTTGGCCAGCTCCAGCAGGCCGGTGGCCGGATCGAACGGCGCGGTGATGAAATCGAGATCGGCGCGGCCGTAGGTGTTCATCATGGACAGCTTGTCCGGATTGACGTGGCCCGCGACGACGACGCGGCGCCGGCCGGTGTGGCGGCCCGCCATGCGCACGGCGGTGGCGGCGGCCTGCATGCCGTCGTACACCGGCACGTTGACCACGTCCATCTCCAGCAATGCGCCCATCATGCTGCAGTATTCGAACAGCGCCTGGAAGCGGCCATGGTCGTCATACGGCTCGCCGGCGTAGGCGGTGGCGAACTCGCTGCGGCCGTTGATCTCGTCACACACGGCCGGCACGTGATGCTGGTAGCAGCCGCCGCCCAGGAAGCTGAGCTGCCCGGCGCAGTGGCTGTTCTTGCGCAGCAGGCTGTCCACGTGGCGCTTGAGGCGCGCCTCCGACAGGTGCGGCGCGGCGATCGCCAGCGGCGCCTGCATGCGCAGCGCGGCGGGGATGTCGGCGAAGAAGTCCTCGGTGCTGGTGGCGCCCACTGCGCGCAGCATGGCGTCGCGCACGGCGGGCACCGAGTTGGGGATGTAGGGATGGGTAAACGGTTTGCCAGGTTCCATGTCATTTCCAGTTGATCGGGATACCCCATCTTGTAGGAGCGAAATAACATTGACAAATGATCAGTATGCATGCGATACATTAGAAAAATTCATGCATGGAGAACGTCTTGGTTCATTCTTCCAGTCTGTTGCGGCAGTTGAAAACGTTTGAAGTCACGGCGCGGCACATGAGTTTTACCCGTGCCGCCGATGAGCTGTGCATCTCGCAGGCGGCGGTCAGCCACCAGATCAAGACGCTGGAGGAGGCGCTGCAGATCAAGCTGTTCAAGCGCATGACGCGGGCCATCACGCTGACCGGCGAAGGGGCGATTTTGCAGCGCAGCCTGGTCGACGCCTTCGGCCGCATCGACCGCGTGCTGGCGCAATTGGCGCAGGGCGAGGGCCGCGCCCGCAAGCGGCTGACGGTCGCGGTGACGCCGGCCTTCAGCTCGCGCTGGCTGGTGCATCGGCTGGACCGTTTTCTGGCGGCGCATAGTCAGCTGGAGGTGCGGCTGGTGCATACGGTGATGCATACCGACCTGGGTCGCGACAGCATCGACCTGGCGATACGGTGGGGCGATGGCAAGTGGCCGGGCGTGGAGTGCGAGCGCCTGTTCGGCACCGAGCTGCTGCCGGTGTGTTCACCGGCGCTGTTGAAGGACGGCCCGCCGTTGCTGGAGCCGTCCGATCTGGCGCACTACACGCTGCTGCATGAGGACAGCTGCGACGATTGGGAGCGATGGTTCGAGCAGGCGGGATTGGCGCCATCGCTGGCGCTGCGCGGGCCGCTGATCGACGACAGCAATGCGCTGATGCAGGCGGCGCTGAACGGCCAGGGCATCGCGCTGGGCCGCATGGCGCTGATCCGCGACGACCTGCGGCGCGGGACGTTGGTCAGTCCATTCAGCCAGACGCTGTCCACGCAAGGCGCCTACTACATGTGCTGGCGCCCCACCCGCACCGAGCAGGAGGCGCTGACGTGGTTCTCGGACTTCCTGCGCGATGAGGCGCGGCAGGAGACCGACCCGGGGAGCAGTTAAAATAGTCGCATAAATCGATTCGACCTCGCGGACGCCACGCGGCAAGGCGCGCCGCATCATCTCGATGAGGTATGCCAATGAACGTGAAATCAAACGCCACACCCGGCACATGGACTGACCCGGACGACGCGCCCGAATTGACCGACGATTTCTTTCAAAACGCGACGCCGATGATAGGCGACCGTGTCGTCACGAAGAAGGAATTTGCCATGGCCGCCGAAGAGGCTATCCGCAACAGCAAGCCCACGCGCATCACTCCACAGCAATCACTGACTATGTACTTCGACGCCGACATCGTCGCCGTCTTCAAGGCCACAGGGGACGGCTGGCAAGCTCGCATGAACGAGGCCTTGCGGGACTGGCTGAAGACAAACTCGCCCTGACCGGACGCCGACTACCCAGGCAGCTCTGTCGCGGCGCGCTGCGGTACACCCTGCGCCGATGCGGCGGCGCGTTCCGCCGCCTGCGCGCGCAGGAAGGCGGGACGCTGGCGCAGCCGCTGCCAATACGCGGCGACTGCCGGCGTGAACGATGTGTGCAGTCCCAGCTGCTCGGCCAGCAGCAGCGCGTAGCCGACCGAGACATCGGCAGCCGTGAAGCGTCCGGCGCACAGGAACTCGTGTTGCTCCAAGTGTGGCGTCAACGTTTTCAGACGCGACAGGAACCAGCGCGAATAGTCCTCCACCACCTGCGGCTGCAGGCGCTCCGGCGATTCGAAGCGGCTGTAGCGCAGCACCAGCGTTTGCGGGAAGGTCAGCGTGGCTTCGCCGAAGTGCAGCGCGTTCAGCCACGCGCCGTAGTCCGCCTCGTCCAGCGCGACGTTCAGCCGCGCCGCCGGATGGCGCTCGGCCAGGTACTGGCAGATCGCCGCCGATTCCGTCATCCGCATGTCGCCGTCGAAGAAGGCCGGCACGGTGCCGCAGGGATTGATGTCGAGGTAGGACTTGTCGTGCACGCGCGGCGGGAAGGCCATCATGCGCAGTTCGTACGGCAGCTCCAGTTACTCCAGCATCCACAGGGGACGGAAGGAACGCGCGGCGATGCTGTGGTAGAGGATCATGGTTTACTCCGCAATGCGCTTCAGCCATGCCACGTAGGTTGGGTCGGCGTCGGCAGGCAGGTTCTGGATGAATTTCTCGAGCTCGTCCGTCATGCCGAACAGTGCCCACGCAAACGGCGCCACGCGGGAAGCTACGCTGTTCGCCGGCCCGGTGTCACGCAGCAGCGCCAGGCTGCGCTCCTTGTATTCCGGCAGCACGTCCGACTGGTAGCCGCGCGCCTTGCCGAGGGTGGAGAGGTACATCAGCTTTGGAACATCGGCCGTGGACCAGTGCAGCGCGATGGCGAGCGGCCAGTCGAGCATGGAGCGTTCGCCCCACATCATGGATTTTGGCATATGTCCGCTGGCCAGCAAGTGCAGCATGAAGGACTGGTCCAGCTCGGTCAAATAAGCCCCCATGACTTCGAATGTGGGGCGCTGGTAGAACGCGTCCAGCGGCTGCTCGCGCTTGTGGCCGATGTGCGCCAGCAGGCGTTCTTCCAACGACAGCACCAGGGCGCTCAATTCGTCTTCCGTTGCGCTGCCGCGTTCGCTCACCTGTTCAGTTCGCGTGCCGCAATCCCACAGGTGCAGGGCGATGGTCCAGCGGGCGGACTTGCCTTCGCCTGTGCAGCCGACTTCGCCGGTGATGATATATTTCGTCCCCGCCGGCACGATGTCGAACAATGCCTGGGCGTCGTTTTCGGTGCCCGACAGGACCGGGCCGTTGCCCTCTATGATCAGGATGTTGCAGCTGGCGGCGTAATCGCTCCAGTAGTGCGCGGCTTCCGTGAGGTACAGGGGAATCGCGCGGGATTCGCGTCCCCAATCGTCTTCGCGTTGGGATTCGGCTGGTGCGGTTCCGTCGGTGATTTTTGTGAGCGCGAAGAAGCAGATTCCCGGTGCGCTGTCGGGCTTCGTCGCGAACAGCCAGTCCGCATCGCGCAGGCCATATTGCCAGATCGGCCGGGTCAAGGAGATGTGGGCGACTTCCAGGTTCGCTTCGTCCAGGGGCGTGGAGTGCGCGGCTTGCGCGCGCATCCGATCAAACACTTCGGCGAACTGATCCAGGTGCTGCTTGATGGGCGGGAAACCCAGCGCGACCATGCGGTTGAGCAGCGCCACGCCCTCCTCCACCTTGCCAAGTTCCTGGCAGGCGCGCAGCAGGTTGAGGCCGGCCATCGGATCGTGGTGATGCTCGTCGAAGGCCGGAGCGATCAGTTCCAATATCAGCGGGATTTGTCCGCTGCTGCCCATGTCGCTGGACATCATCGTCAACGCGCTGCGGTCATATCGGCCGCCTTGCAGTACTTGCTCGTACAGCGCGCGCGCCGCCGCGAATTCCTCTTTTTCCAGATGATGACGGGCCAGCCACAATTGCGGGCACCAGCTGCCCGGCAAGGCGGCGGCGGTTTGCAGCGCTTTCAGATAGGCCGGCTCGCCATCGCGCTCCCGCTGGATCGACGCCCACCACATCAAGCCGTTTTCCTGGTTCGGATCGGCCTGGACCGCGCGCCACAGCGTTTCATCCGCCAGCGCCTCGTCGCCCCGCTCGGCCTGTACCTTGGCCAGATTGGTCAGCAGCGTGCCGGATTCGCCGACCTTCTCGATGCCGGCGCGCAGCGTGGCTTCGGCCGCGTCGAACTGGCCGTTCTTCAACAGCACGATGCCCAGCATGGTATGGCCGCGTTCGGGCATGGTCTCGATTTCCAGCAAGCGCTGCGCGGCACGCTGCAGATCGGCCGGGAAGCCGTCGTCGAGGCTGGAGAATATCAATCGGTAGAGTTCGTCGGGTTCGTTCCAATTCTGCTTCAGGCTAGGCAGGAATATCCTGTCGTGCCACTCGTTGCGCGTGATGTTCAGTTCGTGTCCGTAGACGTCATAGACGGTGATCATTTCCTTGCCGCCCGGGCGGACTTCCGTCACTGGAGGGGAGTCGGAAGCTTCGGTTTTTTTACCGGACAGGGCGGACAGGAGGCGCTTGAACATGGAGGGCGATTCTTGAGTGGAGTCTTGGCCGCATTATAGGAAAGTCAACAACTCGACGTCTATCGAATTCTCGCAACCGTGCGGCGACCGGCGTGGCGATGACCGCGTCCGTTTGATATTGGAGCGCGGTGGCGAGGCGCGCCTGTGGCTGGCGGAGCAAAGTGCCTACGATGTCTGGCAAGCCGAGCAACGCTTCCTGCAAAACCCCATGCAGGTTCAGCCCGCGCCCTTGGCGGCCTGAACCTCGAGTTGCTTATTTCCCGATACAGAAACGGGAGAAGATCACACCCAGCAGGTCGTCCGACGAGAAGGCGCCGGTGATGCTGGACAGCTGCACCTGCGCCAAGCGCAGCTCTTCCGCGAACAGGTCCAGCGACTGGTCGTTCTGCGCCGCGTGCTCGCCGGCGCGCGCCAGGTGGGCGCCGGCGTTCTTCAGCGCGATCAGGTGACGCTCGCGCGCCAGGTACAGCGATTCGCCGGTCTGCTGCCAGCCGGCGATGCGCAGCAGCTCGGCGCGCAGCAAGTCGATGCCGATGTGCTCGTGCGCCGACAGGTAGACGTGCGTGGCATCCTCCATCGGATCGACGCCAGGCTTGTGGCCCGACAGATCGATCTTGTTCCAGATGCACAGCACCGGCACGCCGGCCGGGAAGGCGGCGACGATGCCTTCGTCCGCGCGCGACGGGCCGTGGTCGGCGTCCAGCAGGTGCAGGATGACGTCGGCCTTGCCGACTTCGCCCCAGGTGCGCTCGATGCCGATGCGCTCGACCACGTCCACCCCCTCGTCGATCGCGCGGATGCCGGCGGTGTCGATGATGTTTAGAGGTATACCTTCAATCTGGATGGTCTCGGTGACTTTGTCGCGCGTGGTGCCGGCGATCGGCGTGACGATGGCCACGTCCGTGCCCGCCAGCGCGTTCAGCAGCGACGATTTGCCGACGTTGGGCTGGCCGACCAGCACCACGTTCAAGCCCTCGCGCAGCAGCGCGCCTTGCGACGCCTGCTTGAACACCTGCTCCAACGCCTCGACGATGCCTGCCAGCTGGCCGCGCGCGTCGGATTTTTCCAGGAAGTCGATCTCCTCTTCCGGGAAGTCCAGCGTGGCCTCGACCAGCATGCGCAGGCCGGTCACGCCGTCCACCAGCGCGTTGACCGTCTTCGAGAACGCGCCCGACAGCGATTGCGACGCCGACTTGGCCGCGGCTTCGGTGGAGGCGTCGATCAGGTCGGCCACGGCCTCGGCCTGCGCCAGGTCGAGCTTGTCGTTGAGGTAGGCGCGGCGCGTGAACTCGCCCGGCTCGGCCAGCCGCAGGCCCATCTCGGCGCCCGCCTCCAGCACGCGCGCCAGCAACAGCTGCAGCACGATGGGGCCGCCGTGGCCCTGCAGTTCCAGCACGTCTTCCCCGGTGTAGGAATGCGGGCCCTTGAACCAGATGGCGATGCCCTGGTCGATCAGCGCGCCGTCGGCCTGCTTGAACGGGATGTAGGTGGCGTGGCGCGGCTGCAAAGCGGTGGCGCCGAACAGCGCGGTGATCAGCGGCTGCAGGTTCTTGCCGGAGGCGCGGACCACGCCGATGCCGCCGCGTCCCGGTGCGGTGGCGATGGCGGCGATGGGGGAAGAGTCGATATTCATAAGGGGAATTGTAAGGTAAAAAAAAGCCCGCGATTAACACGGGCTTTTCTGCAACATCAGCTGGCGATCAGGAGTTGGCGGCCGCAGGCGGCGCGAACTTCTTGGAGATCACGTACTGCTGGCCGATCGACAGCACGTTGTTCACGACCCAGTACAGCACCAGGCCGGACGGGAAGAAGAAGAACATGACCGAGAACGCCAGCGGCATGAACAGCATCATCTTCGCTTGCATCGGATCGGCTGGAGCCGGGTTCAGCTTGGTGGTGATGTACATCGAGATCGCGTACAGCACTGGCAGGATGTACCAAGGATCTGGCGCGGCCAGGTTGGTGATCCAGCCGATCCACGGCGCGCCGCGAATCTCGACCGACGCCTGCAGCACCCAGTACAGGGCGATGAAGACCGGCATCTGCACCAGGATAGGCAGGCAGCCGCCCAGGGGGTTGATCTTCTCGGCCTTGTACAGTTCCATGGTGGCCTGGTTCATCTTGGCCGGATCGCCTTTGTAGCGCTCGCGGATCGCCTGCATCTTCGGCGTGACCAGCTTGACCTTGGCCATGCTGCGGTAGCCGGCGGCCGACAGCGGGAAGAACGCCAGCTTGATCAGGATGGTGAAGGCGATGATGGTCCAGCCCCAGTTGCCCAGCACCTGGTGGATGTGGTCCATGACCCAGAAGATCGGCTTGGCGATAATGGTCAGCCAGCCATAGTCCTTGACCAGTTCCAGGCCAGGGGTGACCTGCTCCAGCAGCTTCGATTGCTGCGGGCCGGAGTACAGGCGCGCGTCGTTGCTGACGGTGGCGCCCGGCGCCAGCGTGCCAAGCTGCTGGATGGTGCCGATCGCGTACTGGTTGGTCGTCACTTTCTTGGTGAAGATGGTGCGCGCCAGCTTGTCCTGCGGGACGAAGGCCGAGACGAAGAAGTGCTGCGAGATCGCGAACCAGCCGTTGTCGGCCTTGGTCGGGTGATCCTGCACGGCGTCCTTGCCGGTCTTGGCGGCTTCGGCGGCTTCTTTTTCCAGCGTCTCGAACTTCAGCTTCTTGTAGTGGTCTTCGGCGGTGTACAGCGTCGGGCCGGTGTAGCTGCTGTTGAAGTAGGAGTCGCCAGCCGGCTTGTTGCCGTCGTGGACCAGCTGCAGGTACAGCTCAGGCTTGACCGGAGCGGCGCCGACGTTGGTCACGTCGTGGCGCACGTCGATGGTGTAGTCGCCGCGCTTGAAGGTGAAGGTCTTGGTCAGCTTGACGCCGGCCGATTCCGCTTCCAGCACCAGTTGCACCTGGTTGCCGTCGCCCAGCATGCGCGGGCCTGGCTTGGCCACGAAGCCGGTCTGGTGGTTCGGCAGGCCGGGCGCGCCGATCAGGCCGGTTTGGGCCAGATAGGTCTTGCCGGTGCCGGCGTCCACGTCGAACAGCACCTGGTTCTTGGTCGGGTCCACGCCGTCCTTGAACTTCAGCAGTTCCAGGCGCTTGATGGTGCCGCCCAGGGTGTCGACGTCGACACGGAACAGGTCGGTGGTGACGGTGATGCGCTCACTCTTGAACGGCTCGGCCGCAGCGGGCGCGCCCGGCAGTGCGGCGGCGCCGGCAGCCGCAGTCGCGGAGGCGGCCGGCAGTTCGGATTTCTTCGCTTCCGCGGCCTTGGCGGTTTGCGCCGGGGCGGGAGCAAACATGGAAGGCTTGCCTGTCGAGACCATCCAGTTGTTCCAGAGAACTACCAGCGACACGGCAAACACGATCCACAGGATGGTACGTTTATTGATATCCATTAGGCTATTTGTCAGGAGTGGTTGCAACCGCAAGCGGTCGTAGAGGAATTCGTCTTTTTGTCACCCGGAGGCCCCAAGGGGACCGGATCATGCCCGCCCGGATTCCACGGATGGCAGCGGCACACGCGCTTGACCGCCAGCAGGCTGCCCTTCGCGGCGCCATGCACCTGCAACGCTTCCAGCGCGTAGTTCGAGCAGCTCGGATGAAAGCGGCAGCTCGGCGTCATCAGCGGGCTGATGGCCAGCTGGTAAAAGCGCAGCAGCAAGCGTAGCAGAGTTTTCATGGGGCCTCAGATGGAGGCGGCGGCGCCGAAGGCAAGGCCGGTTTGGGCGGCCTGGCCGTCTTGGCCTGCGCGAACAGACGTGCCAGTTCCACCCGCAAAGCCGCTTTCAGCTTGGCAGTGGTGGCCGGCCCGTCCTTGCTGTTGACCGGCTTGGCCAGGCGGATCAGGCAATCGATCGCAGGCAGGCTGGTCTGGCGGAACAGTTCGCGGGTGACGCGCTTGATCGTGTTGCGCGTGACGGCGCGCGGCGCAAATCGCTTGGCCACAACGACGCCCAGCCGCGCATGCGGCAATTCATTCAGACGGGTGTAAAGCACAAAGTGCGCGCTTTTTTGGGTAGGGCGCAAACGAAAAACGGATGAAAATTCATCCGTTTTAACGATACGCCGAACGCGCGCGAAGTCGTGTGAACCTTCGCCTGTCGAGCCGCTTGAAATACAGCTTTCCACGCGATCAGCTAACAAGCAGTTGGCTTATACAGCCAGACGCTTGCGGCCTTTGGCGCGACGTGCGTTGAGCACTTGACGGCCACCACGGGTAGCCATACGTGCGCGGAAGCCGTGGGTACGCTTACGGCGTACAACGGAAGGTTGGTAAGTACGTTTCATGTTGGTCTCGCTAAAAGCAGAAAAAAATGCAAAATCGGGTTGTGGCCCCGTCAGTTTTTGGTGCCAATGACACTTCGCGCACCCATGCCAACGCTACCGGCACAAGCTGGGTCCATCTCATCGCCCGCTAAATCCACGCTTACTCCATATTGACGTTCATGTGAATAAACTAGGAATACGGGCGGGGAACCCTGAATTATCAACATTTAGCTCCCGCTTGTCAACAACTGATGGCCTCCGGCGGCCGCCGTTCGGCCGCCCGGACTGCGAAAATAAGCGTCGTGCCTGTGGATAACTTGCGCCGGCGAGAGTAGAATAGCGCGTTACGTGTGGCGAACCCAGGTTCACCGACACCCTGATCAGCAGTAAAGAATAGATAAAGATTCATGGAAAATTTTTGGCAGACCTGCTCCGCCCAGCTGGAGCTGGAGCTGACGCCGCAACAGTTCAGCGCGTGGATAAAACCGCTCATCCCCCTCGACTACGAGGCGGGCAAGCTGCGTGTGGCCGCGCCCAACCGGTTCAAGCTGGACTGGGTCAAGACCCAGTTCGCCAGCCGCATCACCGCGCTGGCGTGCCAGTACTGGGAAGCGCCGACCGAGGTGCAGTTCGTGCTCGACCCGCGTCTGGCGCTGCCGAAAAAACCGGCCACCGTGGTGCCCGCTCCCGACTACAACGACGGCGCGCCGAACGGCAACGCCCGCGCGAACGATCCGGTGCCGTCGGTGCCCGAGCTGCCGGCCTCGGCCGCGCCACGCCGCGAGCAGAGCCGCATCAACACCGACCTCACCTTCGACAGCTTCGTCACCGGTAAGGCCAACCAGCTGGCGCGCGCCGCCGCGATCCAGGTGGCCAACAATCCGGGCGTGTCGTACAACCCGCTGTTCTTCTACGGCGGCGTCGGCCTGGGTAAGACCCACTTGATCCACGCGATCGGCAACCAGGTGATGGCCGACCAGCCAGGCGCCAAGATCCGCTACATCCACGCCGAGCAGTACGTGCGCGACGTGGTGACGGCCTACCAGCGCAAGGGCTTCGACGACTTCAAGCACTACTATCACTCGCTCGACATGCTGCTGATCGATGATATTCAATTCTTCGGCGGCAAGAGCCGCACGCAGGAAGAGTTCTTCTATGCGTTCGAAGCGCTGATCGCGGCCAAGAAGCAGATCATCATCACCTCGGATACCTATCCGAAGGAAATCACCGGCATGGACGACCGCCTGATCTCGCGCTTCGATTCCGGCCTGACGGTGGCGATCGAGCCGCCCGAGCTGGAGATGCGCGTGGCGATTCTGCTCAAGAAGGCCAAGCAGGAAGGCGTGACCTTCTCGGACGACGTCGCCTTCTTCGTGGCCAAGCACCTGCGCTCCAACGTGCGCGAGCTGGAAGGCGCGCTGCGCAAGATCCTGGCGTACTCGCGCTTCCACGGCAAGGACATCACGATCGACATCGTCAAGGAAGCGCTGAAGGATCTGCTGTCGGTGCAGAACCGGCAGATCTCGGTGGAAAACATCCAGAAGACGGTGGCGGACTTCTTCAACATCAAGGTGGCCGACATGTACTCCAAGCGTCGCCCGGCCAATATCGCGCGGCCGCGCCAGATCGCGATGTACCTGGCCAAGGAGCTGACGCAGAAGAGCCTGCCCGAGATCGGCGAACTGTTCGGCGGCCGCGACCACACGACCGTGCTGCACGCCGTGCGCAAGATCGCGCTGGACCGCACCAAGAACCCGGAATGCAACCACGAGCTGCACGTGCTGGAGCAAACGCTGAAAGGCTAGCCGGACGATAGGAATGCCTTTATGATCTAGGCAAAAAAGCACGGCTGCTCACAAGGCAATATAGTTATAAAAATATCGTTTAATCTTTACTATTGAGGATAATCTATGCAATTGGTCAAAACCACCCGAGATACCCTTCTCCGGCCACTGCAGATCGTGAGCGGTATTGTCGAGCGTCGGCACACTATGCCGATTCTGGCCAATATCCTCATCCGCAAAGAGGGCGAGAGCGTATCCTTCCTGTCGACCGACACGGAAGTCCAGATCACCACCAACGCCGACATCGGCTCCGGCAGCGAAGTGACCGGCACCACCGTGGCCGCGCGCAAGCTGCTCGACATCCTGCGCGCGCTGCCTGAATCGGGCGACGTGACGATGACCTTGCTGAACAAGCGCCTGACGGTCCAGACCGGCAAATCGCGCTTCGCGCTGCAGACCCTGGCCGCCGAGGAATTCCCGACCGTGCAGCAGGCCGACAGCTACAGCGCCTCCGTCACGCTGCCGCAAAAGACCCTGAAGCACCTGTTCAACATGGTGCACTTCTCGATGGCCCAGCAGGACATCCGCTACTACCTGAACGGCCTGCTGCTGGTCCTGGACGGCAAGAACGTGATCGCCGTGGCCACCGACGGCCACCGCCTGGCCTTCTGCCAGGTCGAGACCGAGCAATCGTTCGAGCGCCAGGAAGTGATCATCCCGCGCAAGACCATCATCGAACTGCAGCGCCTGCTGGAAGAGAACGACGAGACCGTGCAGCTGGACATCGCCGCCAACCAGGTCAAGCTGACCTTTGCCGACATCGAGCTGATCTCCAAGCTGGTCGAGGGCAAGTTCCCCGACTACACGCGCGTGATCCCGAAAGGCTACAAGAACGAATTCACGATCGGCCGCGATGAGCTGCTGCGCTCGCTGCAACGCGCCGCCATCATGACCAGCGATAAGTTCAAGGGCGTGCGCTGCATCATCACGCCGGGCAGCATGAAGATCAGCTCGACCAACGCGGACCAGGAGGAAGCGGTGGAAGAACTGGAGATCGACTACGGCGGCGACAGCGTCGACATCGGCTTCAACGTGACCTACCTGCTGGACGTGTTGAACAACCTGAAGTGCGACCAGGTCAACGTCGCGCTGGGCGATTCGAACTCGTCCGCGCTGATCTCGATCCCGGACAATGCCGACTTCAAGTACGTCGTCATGCCGATGCGCATTTAACGCATCGCAGCTTAACCTTTGCAGCCGCCGTCAGAACACCAGTAATCGATAACAGAGAAAGCAGCACATGTCCGCCATCCCAGAAGAGAATCCAGTCCCAGTACCGGCCAAAACCGAAGAATACGGCGCAGCATCGATCCAGATCCTCGAAGGTCTGGAAGCCGTCCGCAAACGACCGGGCATGTACATCGGCGACACCTCGGACGGCACCGGCCTGCACCACCTGGTGTTCGAAGTGCTGGACAACTCCATCGACGAATCGCTGGCCGGCCACTGCACGGAAATCCACGTCACCATCCACTCGGACAACTCGATCTCGATCACCGACAACGGCCGCGGCGTGCCGACCGGCCTGAAGATGGACGACAAGCACGATCCGAAGCGCTCCGCCGCCGAGATCGTCATGACCGAGCTGCACGCCGGCGGCAAGTTCGACCAGAACTCGTACAAGGTGTCGGGCGGTTTGCACGGCGTGGGCGTCTCGTGCGTGAACGCGCTGTCGAAAACCCTGAAGCTGACCATCCGCCGCGACGGCAAGGTCCACTTCATGGAATTCGCGCGCGGCGTGCCGGTCAACCGCGAACTGGAAACGCGCGACGGCGTGGCCGTCTCGCCGATCAAGGTCATCGGCGAAACCGACAAGCGCGGCACCGACGTGCACTTCTGGGCCGACGAGACCATCTTCGGCCACGTCGAATTCCACTACGAGATCCTGGCCAAGCGCATCCGCGAACTGTCGTTCCTGAATAACGGCGTCAACATCAAGCTGACCGACCAGCGCACCGGCAAGGAAGAGATCTTCGCGTTCGAAGGCGGCACCCGCGGCTTCGTCGAGTACATCAACAAAGCCAAGACCGTGCTGCACCCGACCGTGTTCCAGGCCACCGGCGAGCGTTTGTCGGACCAGGGCACCAACATCTCGGTGGACGTGTCGATGCAGTGGAACGACGCCTACAACGAACAGGTGCTGTGCTTCACCAACAACATCCCGCAGCGCGACGGCGGCACCCACCTGACCGGCCTGCGCGCCGCGATGACCCGCGTCATCAACAAGTACATCGACGAGCAGGAATTCGCCAAGAAGGCCAAGGTGGAAATCTCCGGCGACGACATGCGCGAAGGCTTGACCTGCGTGCTGTCGGTCAAGGTGCCTGAGCCGAAGTTCTCGTCGCAGACCAAGGACAAGCTGGTCTCGTCCGAAGTGCGCGGCCCGGTCGAAGAGATCGTCGCCAAGACGCTGGCCGACTACCTGCAGGAAAAGCCGAACGACGCCAAGATCATCTGCGGCAAGATCGTCGAAGCGGCGCGCGCGCGCGAAGCGGCCCGCAAGGCCCGCGACCTGACCCGCCGCAAAGGCGTGATGGACGGCCTGGGCCTGTCGGCCAAGCTGGCCGACTGCCAGGAAAAAGATCCGGCGCTGTGCGAACTGTACATCGTCGAGGGTGACTCCGCAGGCGGCTCCGCCAAGCAGGGCCGCGACCGCAAGTTCCAGGCGATCCTGCCGCTGCGAGGCAAGGTGCTGAACGTGGAAAAGGCGCGCTTCGAGAAGATGCTGTCGTCGGAACAGATCACCACGCTGATCGCCACGCTGGGCACGTCGATCGGCCCGGACGAATTCAACGTCGAGAAGCTGCGCTACCACCGCATCATCATCATGACCGATGCGGACGTCGACGGCGCCCACATCCGCACGCTGCTGCTGACGCTGTTCTATCGCCAGATGCCGCAACTGGTCGAGCGCGGCCACATCTACATCGCGCAACCGCCGCTGTACAAGGTCAAGGCCGGCCGCGACGAGCGCTACCTGAAGGATGACGCGGAAGAAGCAAGCTACATGATGAACGTGGCGCTGAACACCGCCGCGCTGATGCCGCGCGAAGGCGCCGATCCTATCGTCGGCGAACCGCTGGCCGAGCTGGTGCGCCAGTTCAACCTGGCCAACATCATCATGATGCGTTTGACGCGCGTGATCGACCGTGCGGCGCTGACCGCCATCATGACCGGCGTGACCCTGAACCTGGATACGCTGGAGCAGGCCGAGGCATCGGCGCGCGCGCTGGTGGCGGAGATCAACGATATCAGCGTGAAGGTGACGGTGATATCGGATGAGCTGTCCGAGAAACACGCGCTGCGCATCGAGCGTATGCATCACGGTAACGTGAAGGTCAGCGCGATCGACGCGGACTTCGTGCAGGGCGCGGATTACGGCGTGCTGGCCAGCGCGGCAGCCACGTTCAAGGGCCTGATCGGCGAAGGCGCTTACGTGCGCCGCGGCGAAGGGGAGCGCACCAAGGAATCGGCCGTGGTGGACTTCCACCAGGCGATGGAGTGGCTGCGCGATGAGGCGGAACGTGTGGTGTCTAAGCAGCGCTACAAAGGTCTGGGTGAGATGAACCCGGATCAGCTGTGGGAGACCACCATGGATCCGACCGTTCGTCGTCTGCTGAAGGTGCAGATCGAGGATGCGATTGCTGCGGATCAGATCTTTACTACGCTGATGGGTGATGATGTGGAGCCGCGTCGTGCGTTCATTGAGAACAATGCTCTGCGCGCTGGCAATATCGACGTCTAAGATTTGTCGCTAAAGAATTGAAAAACGGCCTTCGGGCCGTTTTTTTTTGCATTCTCAAAAAGATAACTACCTTTCGACAATATTTCGTAGAAATTAATAGTATGATTCGTGAGAGGAATATTTAAAAACTCACAACAAGGGTCTTCATGGAATTCTATTGGGTTAACCTAGGTACAACTCACAAGGCGGTAGTAGATCAACGCTTTTTGTGGGCACCGCTTAGCCCCATAGGTGACCATGGTCGAGTAGTTACAAGACTTCACTGGGACAACGTCGGCCATGTCGTCAAGGGAGATCTCATCTTCTGCTGCTATGATCAACGAATCAGTTTCCTAGCTATTGCGCGCACCGATTCCTACCGCGGCACCCGCCCGCTGAACGCATCCTTCAACGAATGGGATTCAATTGGAAATCGAGTTGACGTAGACATCATCGAAATTGACAGAAGAATTCATCGGAACGAAATTTCCTCAGAATTTATCGAACGTTTCGATAAGCGTACTGAGCCGTCTGTCTTCAACAACAAAGCCACGTTGAACCAAATTTACATGGCTCGTCTGCCGGCAGATGCGGGCCTATTTTTGCTAGAGACGGTTCATCAAGCAGGATTATTTGAACAAGCCGCGATCGAATCCGGTGAAGCATCTCAGCAACGAATTTCCCAGACAACTCGCGAGGCATTGGTACAAGCCCGAATTGGACAAGGCAAATTTAGAGCGGATCTCATCCAGCGCTGGAACGGTAGGTGTGCGTTGACGGGGCTATCGAATATTAACTTAATGGTCGCGTCGCATATAGACGCTTGGGCTCTATGCGACAATCAAGCGCGATTGGATCCTGACAACGGCTTACTACTTGCCCCGCATATTGACAGGCTTTTTGATAGAGGGCTCATCACCTTCGAAGCTGACGGCAGACTTCAAATGAGCGGTAATCTGGACGACGAAGCCCGGTACATTTTTGCGCTCGACAGATTTCGCGGAATCGAAACCCTTACATCAGGAAATCTTGCCTATCTTGCGAAACACCGCGCAAGATTCGAATTCTCATAGCGAAAAAGTGTCGACGTACGTCTGCTGGTAAATACGACCCACTAATCAATCCTCTGCGTAGAACGTCAGACCTGGAACCGTGCCAACGAGAGCTTCCGCTGTAGCATAAAAAACCTTTCCCAATGCTTGTAAACACGGAGCGATTTCAACAACCGCGCCAGTCCTGTATGCACCAGCCGATGTGCAATCAACTCGACCGGCGAGAGCCAACAACTCGGTCTCGTATTCATGCAAAAACAACTCTGACGTTGAGCCGCCCTCTTGCACGTAGACGTATGACGGTGCTGATTTTTTCTTCAACAACGCAGCACCTTCTTGATCAACCGTGATACGTGCTTGCCCTCCTGGCATGCACTCGTATTGGATCGTTCCTTTCGAAGTCATGACATAGAGAGCGACGGCGATCGCGTCGTCCTGGTTTAAAAATATCTTTGACACAGAGGTCTTGGTCATCGGTCGCTCCTGATATGGGCCGAGAAAGAAGGATATGTGCGGAGCCGCACTATCGTAGGCAGCCTTCGCTTAGGTGCGCGATACTACCGCGTCAACCTGCCCACATCAGCTACTACTTACCTTGAAGGGCAAAGCTAGTAAGACCTCCGCTTAGCTAGAAATATCCTTCACTTAACAGAAAAATGCAGGTCCGTAGACTACCTGTGCGTTAGCGGGTACATCGATCAAAAAAACGACCGATGTAAACAGTCTTTGTTTTGGCGAAGGGCTGAGTAGCATGAGCAGATATCGGCAACTTGTCTTCTCCAGCGGTCATCTGGTTGAGGCCCACCTTGGGACTGGCCATTGTACAACTTAACGATATAAACTATTTATAACATTAAACAAGTCAATGCGCTCTCAGCTCGTCGAGAATGTAGAGATAGTGGATGTAAGCGTCGCACCACACGAGGTCTTGTCGCCTTCATAGGCAACCGCCTTACCGTTCACCGTGTGCGTTGAACTGCCACTCGCGACTGTGCAATTCTGATGACCGTTGATGGGACAGCTGCATTTGTCGCCAACGACGACGACAGCCTTTCCCTCAACAGTAAAATGGCTGACACTGCTGCTAAGGACACTTCCGCCATGCGATGTTGGATCGCCGACGCGTATGACGTTCGGCATATCGCTCTCCTCAACCTTAGATGAACCCGTCACTGGCCATCTGTAGGGCGAACGCGAATGGATGCGGTGAGCTTGTCCCATATTGCGACTGCTTCGTCGTCACTTACGCTTGGCTTCGTCCCGCCTAAACGGTTCTCTTTGATTCCTGTATGAAACTCAACTTCAAGAACAGGTAACAATGAATTTTTAGGCTCGCCCTGACTCACAAATACGAACTCGTGCGACTCCCCTTCCTCTGCCTGCGCTGGCTTCCACGCTAGTATTTCAAAGCCGTGCCACTTGCCAATTACGCGTCCTCCCCGGCGAAGTGTTTTAATGTGTGAGTACCAGGCAGCGTTTCCCGAACGACTCGCTATCTCCTCAGCCTGCCTCAACCGAGGTTCCAACGCGTCGGACTCGACAAGAACATCTTTCTTTGTCACAGATACCGCGAGATGTACGTCAGGAAATTCGGCCAGTCTGACTCCTATATTTAACGCCTCGTAACCAGCGATGTTGGGATCACTGACAAATCCAGCCTCAATACAGACGCCGGGTTGTGTAGGAACTTCAAGTTCGTCTCTTGAACGAAGCGATGCTGCAATAGCGTTTAGTTCTCGCACCGTCTCATCCTTTCTTGAAGAAATCGGGTTCGCTTTTTGAATGAATAAATCACTATCCACTTTTATATACGAGTCAATTCTATAGATGCCACCACTTTCTTTACTAACGCCAAAGATTATCTTTTGATTTGGCACTGCTCCGTTCACTATCTTACCTACAGAAGAATCCTCATCGGCCAAGGGGCCGATCGCCCAATCCTTCTCCTCAGCCAATTCGCTCAGCCGCTCTGCTACGATCTTATCAATACTATTGCCTTTACCTGGATAGGCGATGATCGGCCAAGGAAGAGACGTCGGGCCGTAGACCACTTCGGATTTCTGCGGTACATCTATCAAAAACCTGCCCACGCAAATCGTCTTTGTCTCTGTGAAGAGCCGTTTGACGCGAGCAGATATCGGCAGCACGTCAGTCTTACGAGCATTCTGATCGGGGTCAGCACTGAGGTCCAATGAGAATGCCGCTACTGTCGTGGCTAAAATCACATAGCGGTACCGAAATGCATGGATTTTAAGCATGCTCGCTCCAAAGTTACCGGCAAGCTCCCACTATGGGGATTCGACGGTCATCCAATATTGAACATCCAATGGCTACATTGAAGAAATCAGCAAGGCACCACAGGCCGCCTTATCTCCATCATATGCGACCGCCTTTCCATGATGGTGGCGTTCGCTTTCAGAAGGTTGGATAGGGAAGGTTGCTGAAAGGATCACCTTGGGCAATCAAACTGCTCTTTCTACATTTTCTGGCCAAATTGGCGGACAACAAGCCTGTCTTTACTTAAAGATATGCTCGTCATTTATTCTCTCAACACATTTTGTACCGCCGTTAATTCCTCACCGAACGTTTTGTAGCTGGAATTTTTTAGGAAATCTGCAGAAAAGAAGCGGCGCGAAAGCCACTTTTAATGCAGGTCTTTTAATACAGCAACCGAAATTGCCACAGCAATTGAAACATGGCGACTCGACATCTAAACTACTACTATCTGCGGATAACCTTCGTATCTTTCTCCTTCTCAAATTTGCCGATCAAGTATATCCACAAATAATATCCCGAAGACAATCTCCCTATGAAATATATCGACAGCGGGACAGAGAGTATGCTAATAAAAAAAAGTGTTCCGAATTCACCACTGATGCTAGTTATTAATTTTTGCAATGGGTAGCCAATTGAGGCGAGCGGAAATATTATTCCTATTGCCATAGCATAAACCCTTCTATTACCTTTTTTTTCCTTAAAGTCATAAATGTCCTTTATCTTATCCGGATCCACATAAGAAATATTTCCACAAACTTTTATCTGCTCTTCAAAGTATCTGGTTTCTTCAAAAATATTTCGGATCCATCTAATTTCAAAAAAAACCCACGTGGCAGAAACAAAGGAAAATAGAAGAAAAATACAAATCCTCAAAAATAGACTCCCATGAGGAAATATAAGACATAGAATGAAGGGCGCCATATTAAATAAAAAAATTGGAACGGCGCCAAAACCTCCTACTATCAATACAAAAAATTTTAAGCGATATGGGCCAGTGGAAATATATCCAATCAGAAGTAGAACGACAGACAAAAATAGAATAATGAAAAAGACAAAAATAATGGCGTCCTTTTCGTACCCCAAAATATCAAAAACTATAAAAAATGAAAGCAATGTAAAAGAATTAAACATGAAAAACGCTGGAACCACCCTTTTCCACGGATTGTCCACGAGAGCGCGGTAAATGATCATTCTGTGAACCCTCCATATTTCATTGCTTGCTCCACAGCGGGGCTATATCCCTTATAATCGAGCGGCAATTTCCTATCGAGCATTTGCACATTTTTCTTTATTATCGCGCCAGCCTTCTCTGAAATTTTATTACGTTTATCCACGTAATCGACAAATAGCCCTACAAAAATAGAGGTCACAACGGTTCCCACAATTATAATGATAATCGGAGCTCCGCCAACTATCGAAAGCATCGCCCACATTAGCACCGAAGTAATTGCTGAATTCATTAAATTTTTGCTGACGTCCAAGCCTATTTTTATAAATAGGTCCGTTATATCTTGTTTTGGCTTTCCTGTAATCGGGTCCCGCTGTTCGTAGTCAGCGCTCCATTCGGCAATATCCAACGTTACAGTAAACAATATCGAAAGCAGGCCGGCCCCTTTTGAATTTCCTTTTACGGTTGACCACGCTCCATGACGAAGTCCATCGGCCGAACCCGCGCCGAAAGAGAATGCCAAAACCTTGGTGTTATTTGCACTATAAAGCGCGGCGGTAATTTGTCGTCGAATCCTTGTCGAGCCCGTCAAAATTACGTATATTTTTCTGCCTGCACTTTTGTGGTTAATCGCCTTCAAAACGACTTTCTCATCCCACAACTCCCTTATCCAAGCCTTGTTGTCGCTAGCGTACGCCGATTGCGATACCACTTGGTTCATTATCCAGTTATGGGTTACGACGCCGCCAGAAACCACCACCTCCTGTTCTCCACCGTGTTTAAAGAAATCAGCAATTTCTTTCGGCACATCATCTTTTAAAGTGTCTATTTCTACTATTTGAAGAAACTTTTCGGCTTCGTAATTGCTCAAAATCGGTGGTGTACTATAACTACCGTCTGGTTGAACAATATCGAACGCCTTACGATTGTCCGTGATTGAATTATTTCTAATTATTACGCTTATCGGAGCTGGTTTGAATGCGGGATCCATACTATCGATACTTACATCGATATTACTAACAACGTACTCCCCAAGCTTTACTGAATCATGATAAAGCGTGATTTTTCCTTTGAAATTTCGACCGACCCATAAATGCAATACCTCCCCATCATTGAAGTAAACTTTTTCGAGCGGGTGTATTAATTTTTTTGTTCGGGTATCATACATTTCGGAAGCATCAGAAATTATTGTATATTTCTTTCCCAATTCCATTTGAATATCAAATACGACATCGCGATGTTTCCTTAGAATAACTGTTACCGCCTCCGCATCGTCCATCCAACATTGAATTGGTTGGCCAGGCAAATCAATTGGAATTGTCACTTTCTTACTTCTTTTTTTGTTGTTACGTTTTTTAGTTTGCGCGCTTTGGGTAGGCATGATCACTCCTGCTTTTAAAATTACGACCGACGGGAAGGCTGAATTAGCATGAAACTACCGGTGGGCACGTCTTTAATCGTCGCCGCGCCAGCTTGGAGATTGCTGACGACCTCTTGTTTGTCCGTATGGAAGATGAGTTTTAGCGGCTCGCCATCTGGGCTCTGGCCATCAACGTCCACAAGCTCAATGCGCAGCTCCCGAACAGCTTTGGAGGTGGACTCTGAAAATTTGGGGAAAGCGGTGCTCATCGTGGCCCCACCGACAAATGGGAAACTTGCACCGTGGTGCGTAATCGTGCCTTGAGTTCCTATGTCAATGCCACCGCCGATTTTGATAAACGAACCGTCCTCTGCGATCAACACTATTTCCTTGGCCATACCGATTAACTTTCCGTCGCTTGCGGTGAAGCTAATGTCCTTGGCTGAGTTAATGACTGTCCCATCGTGCTGACTCTGTAAAAGCAATTGGCCATGGTGAGCGATGGCACGAAGGCCGCCGTATTGCGAAAATAATGACATTCCCTTCCCCGAATTGATTACCACGTTCTGCCCAGCTCCCATTTGCAAGTGCTGCTTCGCGAATGAGTCCAAATTCAATCCCGCGTAACTGACTACCGTTCGGGGTGTCGCAAAGCTGATACCAACTGGTGCAGTTACACCGATCGCGGCATCCTGGGCGGAGCTGGCATCGGAATTTTCTTTATCGCCCTCCCATCCGTCGATCGCACTACCCAAGTCATCCTGGGCGGTGATATCGGTAGGTAACCCTTGATGATCTTCCGCATAGTTTCCAAGCGCATGGGCAAATTCTCCGCACTGATCTAGCAGGCTCAAAAACTCATCTCTAGCCAACTGCTTGTCTGCGCCGCCCAAGCGCTGCCAAGCCGTCAGCAACAGGCCCTTGGCACCGCGAACAGCTATCGCATCATCGCTGCGCAACTCCGCGCCCGTTCCTCTTCGACTACCGCTGCCACCTTGTTTCGGCAGCGTGAGAAATCCAAGATTGAGTTCGCTTCGACCATGATCACTAGCCAAGTGCGCGCTGATCTCGCCATTTGTGTCGTCGAACATAAGCTGATTCGCGCGTCCTCCTCGCACCTCACGGCTCTTGATTCCGGATAGGTAGCGATTGCCGGGCAGCTCGCCAACGTTGCTCAGCGCTGGCGGCTGCGCTTGCTGGTTGTAGAGCTGCCCGACGATCACCGGCTTGTCCGGATCGCCGCCGAGGAAGTTGACCAGCACCTCCGTCCCCACGCGCGGCAAGGCGATGGTGCCGCATTGCTGCAGGCTGCCTGGTCCGTTGCCGGCCCAGTTCGACGCCACGCGCACCCAGGCCGAGTCCCTGTCGGTATCTGATGCGCCAATGCCGGCGGCTTCCTCGTGGTCCGCCGCGCGCGTGCCGGGGAAGCGGATTTTGACTCGGCCCATTTGGTCGCAATGCACCTCCTCCCCTTCCGGGCCGACTACGATCGCGCTTTGCATCAGCGCCTGCGGCAGGTCGTTGCGTGGATCGTAGGCCGGTACGATGACCACTCCGCGCCGCACGGCTGTGAACTGGATGTGCATGCGCAGCGGTCCCGATGCCACCTTGTCCGCCACATCCCTTTGCATCTGTAGTTCCTGCCCTCCCTGCATCCACCGGCTGCGGGCGAACAGCTTTTCCACGCGCGCCGCCAGCGCCTTGGGCAGGTTGTTCTGCGCGTTCACCTGCAAGGCCGTGACGACAAAATCCCGCTCCTCTACCGGATGCCTGTCCACTTCCGGATGCTCGGCCAGTGTGAAGTACTCGCCCGCGCACAGGTCGCGCACGCTGCCTTCGCCGTGAAAGCATTTCGACTCGAAATCGTGCCGGCTCATGCGCAGCTTGCCGAGGCGGCACAGGTCTTCGTTGTCGTCGCCCGCATGGGGCGCCAGGATTTGATAGTCGTCCAGGCTGGCGGCCAGTTCGTTGCCGTGGACGCCTTGGTCCACGCCGCTGCCCACATCCGCCATCATGAAGTCTCGCCCCAGCGGGTTGCGATAGTCCCAGCTGTGCCGCGTCACCTTGCCGGCTTGCAGGCTGCGCACCGCGCTCCAGGAGGTGATCGTGTCCCGTTCCTCGGTCGCGGCGTCGCGGTGGTAGCGGATGGTGCCGGCGGCGTTGCGGCGCAGGCTGTCGGCGTTGTTGAACAGCACCAGCGTGTGCACCGGATAGTCGCCGCCCACGGCGCGCACATACCAGCCGATGCCGCGCCGCTTGAGCAAGCGCCGGATGAAGGCGGCGTCCGATTCGTTGTGCTGCATCGTGAATTCGCGTTGCGGATATTCGCGGATGGTGAAGAATTCATCCAGCTCGTGCTTGAAGCAGACGCCCAGGATGGGGCTGTTCTGCCGCCATTCGTTCAGGATGCGCTGCACGATTTCCACTTCGTCCATGTTGCGGAACACGCGGGTGTTGTTACGCTTTTCCAGCAGCGCGAGCGCGTCGCGCAGCACCAGCTGGTAGCTCGCCAGGCCGCCGTCGCTGTCGCCCGAGCAGGCTTCGGTGACGATGCCGCACACGCTGCGCAAATCGCCACGGTCGGTGACGAAGTCCAGCGCGGCGGGCACGGCGATCATTTCCTTGAGCGGCAGTTGCGCGTTGGACGATACGCACAGCACGCGGTATTCGATGCCGCCGCACAGCGTTTCGGAGCCGTACACCCGCTGCGGCAGCAGCATGTCGTCGTTGATGCCTCCCGGCAGGTCCAGCCGCAGGCGTAAAGGCCGGTTGCTGGTCACGAGTTCCTTGGCCAGGCCCATGAAGCTGAAAAAGTCGTTATCGCTTTCCACAATCGCTCCTCAGATATGCAGCAGGTACATCAACTCTTCCCGGTCCCGGTCCACCGGCTCGTCCACCAGGCGGGCATTGACGCCCAGCCTGCATCCGCCATCCAGGCTCAGCGCGGAGATGTCTTCCGCCCGCTGGATCAGATGCACTTCATATGTCATGCCGACGCCGCAGTGCAGGCCCAGCATCGCTTCCAGCCGCAGCGCGGCGCTGTGGCCGGGCAGGAAGTCCTCGTACAGCGCCCGGTCCAGCGGGCCGATGCGCAGGCGCACCCGCGCGTCGCAGCCGTAGGTGCGCTGGCCCAGCATCACGCCCGCGCCCAGGTCGACATGCGCCACGCCCAGCCGCGCCTGGTCCGCAGCCGGCAGCGCTTGCCACTGCCCCACCAGCTGCTCCACCACGACGCGCACGTTGAAGTATTCCGAGTAGATGCCCGCCATCAGCGGCGCCGATGCGCTGCGGCTGCGGAGCTGCATGGCGTAGCGCGCCAGCGTCTCGCGGTCGACGGTTCCGTCGACATGCGTACCGGACAGTGCAAGCAGCATCGCGAGGAAACCGTCGCCGCCGTCCGCCGCGGTCATGCATTCCGGCCGGTGCTTGGCCCATGCCTGGTAGAACATGCACAGCGACCGGTGCGACAGCATGTCCAAGAAGGCGCGCGGCCCGCCGTCGTTGCTGGTCCT
The DNA here is from genome assembly GCF_009857655.1 of Duganella vulcania. Lineage (NCBI taxonomy): Bacteria > Pseudomonadati > Pseudomonadota > Betaproteobacteria > Burkholderiales > Oxalobacteraceae > Duganella > Duganella vulcania. The sequence goes on along the minus strand of NZ_WWCX01000021.1, from coordinate 46,161 downwards.
TTCGTGGCGGTTGATGCGCTCGGAGTAGTGCAGCGGCAGTGCGCCGTGGCTGCCCAGCAGGCCCATGAAAGCGGGCGTCAGGCGGACCAGGTCGTGGCCGTCGTTGCTGATGTTCTCGATCTGGTTCGGCGGGAAGGCCAGCGACAGCCGGTTGCGATAGCGCAGCCGGCGCGGCGGCCGCGCCTGCTCGATCAGGCGCACGGCCTGGAAGAACTCGAAGCCGTGCGGCTCGGCCAGCAGCACATCGATCAGGCCAGCGTCAGTGCGCCGTTGCGAGGCAGGCATCGCAGCAACTCCTTTCCGCTTCCGTGGGACAGCACGACCAGTTGCGTGAAGCTGTTCAAGTGCACGTGCAGGCCGAATAGGTGGTCGAGCACTTGCGCGAAGGCGTGCACGCCTGTGCCGGCATAGGCTTCCTCGTCTAGCGACACCCGCACTTCCACGCCGCGCAGGTAGGCCTTGCCGCGCGCCTGCCGCACCCACGCGGTGGCCGGCTGCTGCGACAGCGCCATCACGCCATCGATCTGCCGCTGCGAGACGGCGCTGTCCTGCTGGGCGTACAGGCGCAGCATCGCGGTTAGCGCGGGCAAGCCCTCCTGCGTCAGCGAGCGGTGGTTCAGGGCCAGTTGCGCGATCAGTCCCCATCGGTTGCCGCCGCCCGGCTGGCGGTAGGACAGCGTCGGCCGCCGCAGCAGGCGGATCGGGAAGCCGCCGGTGGCCGCTTCGGCGCTGAGGTCGCCGGCCGCGCGGCCGTAGGGCAGGCCGTGCGGCAGGTTGCGGTTGGTGCAGGTGAGGCGCACCGAGGCCGTGCCTTCGTCCAGCGTCAGCGGCGAGAAGTCGCGGTCCAGCAGCGCGAGCGTGTATTCGTGGCCGGCTTCGGCATCGGCCAGTTCCTCGTCGCGATGGGCGAGCCAGTAGTGGCCTTTGCGGCTGTCCTGCTCGCCGTGGCGCAGCGAGTAGTAGGGGAAGAATTCGGTGAGCGAGTTGCCCTGAGGGGCTTTGCGCAGCAGCTGCACCGTGTCGATGCTGTAGATCTCGCAGGCGCTGCCTGGCATTTCATCCGGCATCAGCGGGTAGCTGCTGCGGCGGTGGTCGACGCGGATCGGCGTGGCCGGCTGCTGGTACAGGTTGATCACGGGTGTGCAGCCGAGGAGCAGGTGTTCCGCCGACAGCGTGCGCAGGATGCGGGCGGCCGGTGCGTCGGGTCGGACGTCGCCCAGGGCGATGCGCAGTGTCAGCCGCGAGCAATCGGCCGGGCTGGCGGCGAGCAAGGCGGAGAGGTCGATGTCGAAGAAGTCGAATTTTTCAGGGAAGGCGAAGTACTCGCTCAGCAGCCGGTAGGCGCTGTGCTCGGAGGCGGCGGCCGGCAGCAATGCATCCTCGGCGGCGAAGCCTGCCGGCGCGATCGGCATGCTGTCCAGCAGGCGCCACTGGCCGTTCGCTTCCACGCAGGCGCAGGCCGCGCGCATGAAGAGCATGTCCCGCAAGGCGGCCCGCAGCGATGCGTCACAGTCGATGAAGACGCGCAAGGTGGACAGCTCCAGCGACGCCAGGCCGCGCGCGGTGGCCGTGCTGTCGATGGTGATGCAGATCGCGGAGCCGGCCTCGGGCGGCAGCGGCAGGGTCGAGGGCGTCTGGATGTAGGGCTCGAACCAGGCGGCGCTGATGGCCACCGGCGCTACCGTCACATCGTAGACGCTGCGAAAGCGGCAGCTGATGGCGCCGCGCCCCAGGGACTTGAGCGCCGTGCCGCGCGGCAGGACGGTGACGCTGGTGACGACGTTGCCGGCCGCGCCGCCGTAGTCGACCTGGGCGACGGAGCAGGAGGGGATCGGCCGCAGGTAGTGCGGGTACAGCATGCCCAGCAGCGCTTCGGTGAAGTTGGCGTAGCCATCGTCGAGCAGCTTGGCGGTGCGGGCGTTGAGGAAGGCGGAGGCCTGGATCAGGCGTTCGATGTGCGGGTCGGCGCAGGTCTCTCCACTCATTTGCAAGCTGCCTGCCAACTTGGGATAGCGACTTGCAAACTCGGCGCCGGAGCGGCGCAGCATGCTTAATTCGCGTTCGAAGTATGGCAACAGCTTTTCCATCGTGGCATCCCTCGCAGTTTTTTACCGCACAGGTTGCCGATGATGTCATGCCCGCTTATCGCGCTTTTGATCTTCAACAATCGCCTTGCAGCTTGCACTACGCAATGCCGCGAGGCGCAACACTATTGTGGAGATTGAAACGGCGCCAGTGCCTGTTCGACCGCTGCGGGGCTGAGGGTTCTTGCTTCAAGCGCACCGAGGGCGCGTGCCACGTCGGATTTGCGCGCGGGGTCGCGCAGCACGGACTGGTTGGTCAGCATGGAGCGCAAGATCTGCGCGGTGAGGCGGTCAAGTTCGGGGCGTACGGTCTTGGCCAGGTCGGGGGCGTCGGCGAAGTGGTCCACCTGTTGTGCGCGCCACTGGGCGAACAGTTCCCTTTGCACGGTTTTGGAGGCTTCGATCTGGGCGCGGAACACGGCTTCGATCCAGCTGGCCGGCAAGCCCAACGCGGCGCCCTGCTCGACAGCGGCGCGGATGACTTGCGCTTCGCGCGGCAAATCCTCAACCTGCGCGCGCGCATTCCACTTAGCGCGCGCGACGCCTTGTGCCAGCAACAAACGTTGATCGATGGCTAGCCTTAACGGCTCCAGTTGCGCCAGGTTCTCGCCGCGCGCGGCAGCGTGGTCGAGGCGCTCGCCGGGCTTGTCTTGCGCGCAGCCGGTCCCGCCCGCGAGCAGCAGAACAAGCAAGGCGCTTCCGGTCCAATATCCAAGGCGGGTGTTTTTGTGCAAAATCTTTACTCCTGGTTTCAGCGGGAAACCAGTGTACCGCCTTCAGCGCGCCGGCGCGCGGCCTACTTCGTTACCCGCTCCCAGCCTGCGCGCACGGCTTCCTTGAATTTTTCCCAGTTCGACTGCGGGTGCCGGGTTTCCCATTCGCTGCGCAAGGTCGGTTCGGCGCTTTCCCACGGCTGGTCCTTGTAGCCGGGATTGCCGGCCATCGATTCGCCGTAGCGATAGGCGGGATCGAATTCCTGGTAGGTGTTGCCGGTGTACGAAAGCGTCTTTTCCCAGTGCGAACGGAAATATTCGGCGTCGTCTCCGCTGTCGTCGCCGCGCAGGATGTCCAGGCTTTCCTGGTTGGGCACGGACGCGCTCGGATAGATGCGCATGCCGCTGCGCTGCACCGTGCTTTGTTCCGAGATCGGCGCGTTCACGCCGGTCATGGTCGGCGCGACCGTCTCGCCGCGCTGCATCGAGCCCTGCGTCAGCGAGCCTTGCGCGGAGCGGGCGAAGTCCACCGCCTCCTCGCGCGGACGGATACCGTGCTGCTCGGGGGCGCTTTGCTGCGCGCCCAGCGCGGTCTGGGCGGTGCCGCCGCTGCGCAGCAGTTCGCCGCCGGTCCAGCCGCTGGCGCGCCACATGGTTTCGTGTTCGTCGATGTCGATCGGATTGAAGTCGTCGACGATGTCGGCCGCGCGGTCGGCCGCGTCCATGCTGTTGGTCTGGACGGTCAGCACCACGTGGCCACGGTTGAGCGCTTCGGCGTAGATGTGGCGGTCCGCGTGCTCGCGCCCCAGCAACTGGCTGAACATCTGCTTGATGCTGTGCAGGATGGATTCGTCGTCGTTGATGCGCGGCGTGCCGGCTACGCTGCCGGAATCGCTCACGGTGATGCTCTCGGCGGCATAGCCGCTGTGAATCAGCTCGTCCTTGGCTCGGTTTGCCTCGGCACGGGTTTCAAATACTGCTGCCAATGTGTGTGTCATGGTGGGCTCCTGGGTTAAGACGCTAGGGACCGGACGCTAGAGTTCGGTCACCATTCCAGTCTACGTCCGATGCCGCGCGGGTAGCGCCCGTTTGCCGACAGGAAATCGCGCGCACCGCCACGGTGCGCGCGCCGGGCGATCAGCCCTTGTTGTCGATGGCCTGCGTCAGTTCGCCGGCCTTCATCGCGCTCATCAGGCCCATCAGCGTGCCGAAGGCGTTGCTGTCGCCGCCGCCCATCTGCACCTGGGGCACCAGCGGCACCTTGGCCGTTTCAAACGCTTCGGCCAGGCGCAGCATCACGGTCTGCATCAGCTGCTTGTCCGCGCCCTCGCCTTGCATCGCCTCGGACTTGGCCTGGATGGCGGCCGCCTCCGCCTCGCCCACCGAGCGGATCGCCGAGGCGCGGCCGGCGCCTTCCATCTCCTGGCGGAACTTGTCGGCCTGGGCCAGCGCCTCGATCTCCTGGCGGCGCTTCTCGGCGGCCTTGACGCTGGCCGAACCCTGGTTCTCCTTGATCGAGATGTCCACCAGCGAGCCGGTCAGCTCCTTCTGCTTGGCGGCGCGCTGTTCGGCTTCGTTCAGCTCGCGCTGCTTGTCGGCCGCGATCTGCTTCTGCGCGAAGGTTTCGACCTGCTCGCGGGCGATCTGGCGGTCGCGCAGCTGGGCCATGATGTCCTCGATCTTGTTGTCGCCGGGCTGGGGTTTCGGCGTGCCGATCAGCACCTCCTGGAATTCCAGCGAGTAGGCCTGGAAGCGCTGCTTCATGTCGGTCGAGGCATTGTTCTGCAGCTCGCTGCGCGACTGGATCAGGTCGATGAAGGTCTTGGTCTGCGAGACGTTTTTAAAGTACGAGGACACCATCGGGTCCAGCGTCTGCTCGACCAGCTGCGCCACGTTGCCGAAGCGCTGCACCACCATCGGCGCCTTGCGGTAGTCGATGTGCACCACCACCGACAGCGGCAGCTGCGGCTCGAACGCGTCCTTGGTGATCAGGGTGATCTCGCGCAGGTTCTTGTCGAAGTTGGAGCCGCTCTCGCCGGACTTCCACATCAGCACGAAGTTGGTGGTCGGCACCAGCTCGATCTTGCCGGCGTAGGTGTTGAAGGCGTATTTGCCCGGCATCAGCGCGTCGCGCCAGACGCCACGGCAGCCGGTTTCCACCAGCTCGCCGTGCGAGTATTCGGTGCCGGACAAATCGGTGCCCACGCGGCCCGTGTACGACACCACCACGCCGACGAAGCCGACCGGGATGATGGTCTTCTTGATGAACTCCACCGTCGCGAACAGGCGGTTGATGAAGTAGGTGCCTTCGACCAGCACACGCTCCTGGCGGCCACGGCGGCCACCGGCGGCAAGGAACTTCTCCGGCTCCTGGAAGGCGTTGTGGCTGTCGCCGACATCGGGCGCCAGCAGCTCGTCCTTCAGCAGGCCGGGGCCGTCCTGCACGGTCACTACGGCCAGCTGGTCGGAGTCATGCGAACCGGTCACTTCCTTGATCACCACCGGCTTGAAGCCGCCGCGCTCGTCAAGCACGCCGCGCATCTGCTGGTAGTAGGCTTTTTCCAGCGCGTCGAGCGACATCGAATAGGTGGTCTCCTCCGTCATCACGACGAACAGCGCGGGGTTGATGATGTGGGTACCTTCGCGCAGCACCATGCGCTGCGGGCCTTTCTGGCCGCCGTCGCGCAGGAAGTCGCGGACGTTGCGGAAGTCGACGATGCGCGAGTTGTCGGCCAGCGTCTGGCCGGCCGGCAGGTCGAGGCCGTCGCGGGCGAAGACGTAGGCGATGGTGCCTTGCGTGACCGATACCATCGGATGGATGTGCACGCGGTACTGGAACGGCGCGAAGAAGTGGAAGCCGCCCCGGCGCAGTTCGGGCTGCAGGCCGGCCTCGCCGTTCAGCGCGAGCAGGCCGTTTTGCACGGAGCCGGACGAGCTCCAGAGTTTTTCGATGACCCCGACGCGGTCGTTGGGGATGTACTTGATGGCCCCGGAAAACTTGACCAGGGCGGCGATGACGAGAATGCAGACGACAACGGTTACTTCACTGCCAAGCAGGGTAAACATACGAACCTTTCGGTTGTGGATAAAGTTGTGGGATGCAGCAGCCTGGCGAAGCTATCGTCGCGGACAGGCAAATGGAAGGCTGGTGTTGGGGAGGGTTACTGCGCTTGCCGCGAGGGCACTAACGAGTGGGGTGAACACGATGGTCTTGTTATTACCGTTCAATGAGTTCGTGCTGATCATTCTTGCACAATGGCGTAAAAGGTAAAGGTGGGCCGCCGGGATTAGAGGATGCACTCTAAACCCGGTGGCGTCTATAATGATCCGTCTCCCGGGGCCCTGGAATACGCGATGCCGAAAACCTTTTTGTCCCTGCTTTCCATCCTGATGGCGGCCTTATCGCCGCTGCCCGCGCACGCCGGGTCCGGCGAACTGGTGATGCTGGCGCCGCTGGACCAGACCATGCCCATCGTCCGCTTCAGCAATGGCGCGCTGGACGGTGGCATCGTCAAGGATGTTGGGGACGCGCTGGCGCAGCGCCTGGGCCTGCGCCCTGTGTACATCAACGTCGACGTGCACGGCGTGACGCCCGCCCTCACCAGCGGCCGCGCGGACGCCATGTGCTACGTGCTGCCGTTCTGGATCGACGGCGATTACGACTGGAGCGCGCCGCTGCTGCCCGATACCGAACTGGTGGTGGCGCGCGCCGAGGCGCCCCGCCTGCGCTCGCTCAAGGACCTGAAGGACAAGCCGGTGGGCACCGTGGCCGGCTACCGTTATCCGCGCATCGAGCAGGTGCTGGGCAAGCGCTTCGCGCGCGTCGACTCGGCCAGCATGGACCTCAACGTCCAGCAGATGATCGCCGGTAAAACGCCGTACACGGTGGCCGGCGAAAGCACGCTGGTCTATCTGCAGCGGGTCCATCCCACGCTGAAGCTGCGGCCGGAGCTGGTGTTCTCCAGCTACAAGGCGCAGTGCGCGTTCTCGCGCAAATCGCAAGTTCCGTTCACCGACGCCAGCCGTGTCATCGACGCCATGCTCAGGGAAGGCGTGATCGACCAGATCCTGGCGCGCTACCGCTAGGAGGCTCCATGGATACCAACGCACTGATCGCCGCCCTGCAAACCCACAACCAGGACCGCGATCCGCAACTGCTGCGCATGAAGTACCGCAAGATGGCGCAAAGCGCCTTCCTGTTCCTGCGCGGCGCCGACCACCTGTTCTACGACGAGCTGCTGCCCGACCAGCCGCTGTTCCGCAAGGCGCCGCTGGCCTGGAGCTGCGGCGACCTGCACGTGGAGAACTTCGGCAGCTACAAGGGCGACAACCGCCAGGTGTATTTCGATATAAACGATTTCGACGAAGCCGCGCTGGCGCCGGCCAGCTGGGACCTGGTGCGCCTGCTGACCAGCATCCAGTGCGGCGCCGAGGCGCTGCGCGTGTCGGCCAACGAGGCGGCCGAGTTGAGTGCCCATTGCCTGGACGCGTACCGCGCCGCGCTGGCCAACGGCAAGCCGCGCTGGGTCGAGCGCGAGACCAGCGTGGGCCTGATCCGCGACCTGCTGTGCGATCTGCAGGACCGCAAGCGCGCCGATTTCCTCGACAAGCGCACCACGCGCAAGGGTCCGCGCCGCAGCCTGAACCTCGATGGTGTGAAGGCGCTGCCGCTGCTGCCCGGCCAGCGCGAACTGCTGGACGCCTTCCTGCCAGGCTTCGCCGCGCAGCAGGAGCAGCCGGGGTTCTACACCATGCTGGACGCGGCGCGCCGCATCGCCGGCACCGGCAGCCTGGGTTTGATGCGCTTTGTGGTGCTGGTCGAGGGCAAGGGTTCGCCGGACGGGAATTACCTGCTCGACATCAAGGAATGCAAACCGTCGGCGCTGGCGCCGCGCCTGGCCGCGTGGAAGATCGCGCAGCCGGCGTGGTCGGACCATGCCAGCCGCGTGGTGACGGCGCAGCACCACATGCAGGCGGTCGATCACGCCTTCCTGCACGCGATCGCGCTGGACGGCCGCTCGTGCGTGCTGCGCGGGCTGCAGCCGTCGGAGGACCGCGTGGCGCTCGACGCGTGGGGCAAGAAGCTGAGCCGGTTGGAGGAGGTGATCGCCACCATGGGCTGCAACCTGGCGTGGGACCAGTTGCGCGCGGCGGGCCGGCGCGGCGCGGCCGGTGCGGACGAGTTGATCGCCCACGGCCGCGACGACGGCTGGCGCCAGCCGATGCTCAACGCCGCCGCCGCGATGGCCGAGCAGACGCAGGCCCAGTGGCGGGCGTGCAAGGAGTGGCTCGCTAACGCTTGAGCAGCAGCCCCTGCGCCAGCCAGTGCTGCAGATAGCCAGCCAGCGCCAGCATCGCTTCCTCGCCGGCTGCCGCGCACACTTCGCCGAAGGTCGCGCCTTCGGCGATGCGGTACAAGGCGTCGGCCTCCACCACCGGCAGTGAGCGGAAGTGCGGCTGCTCGCCCTGGCGCCACACCAGCCAGTGCGTGGCGCCGTTCGATTGCTCCGGCTCCGGCGGCTCGGTACCGGCGGCCAGCGCCTGCCACAGGGCGACCGCGTTCCATTGCATATCCAGCAGATGCACCGACGGATGCAGGGCGAATCGCAGCTCGCTCCATGCTTCGGGCGGTATGTCCGACAGGTCGGCGGCGGCCAGCGGCGCGTCGCCCTGCGCGTCGAAGGCCAGGCTGAGCGACCATTCCAGTTCCGCCAGTTCGGCGATGAAGGGGTAGTCCGAAAGCGCCACCGCCGCGTGCGCGGCAAGACCGCCGCCGAACCAGCGCAGGTTGGCGTGCCGCGACGGCTGCGCGGCGATGTAGCCGTTGGCCAGCCCGGCGAACATGTCGTCGCCGATGTAGGTCCAGGTCTTGTCGTAGGCCTCGCACAAGGCCTGCCGCAGGCGGCTGCGGTAGGCGCGGTGGTAGATAGCCAGCCGCGCGGTGGCGCTCAGGCCGTATTGCTCGCGCACGGCGGCGTGGATCGCGCCCGGCGCGTCGTCGGCCAGGATGTAGCGCTGGAAGGCGCTCTGCACTTGATCGAGCGTGTTCATAGCGCCTCCGCGAGGGCGCGCGCGCGTTGCAGTTCGGCCGACAGTTCGGACAACGGCGGGATGTGGTCGTCGCGCTCGATCATCGTCGCGACCTTGCCGAAACGGCGCAAGGCTTGCGCGTACAAGGCCCACACCGGATCGGCCACCGCCTGGTCGTGGGTGTCGATGATGCAGCCTTCCTGCACGCTGTGGCCGGCCAGGTGGATCTGCTGCACGCGCCGCGCCGGCAGCGCGTCCAGATAAGTGATCGGATTGAAGCCGTGGTTGACGCTGCTGACGTAGACGTTGTTCACGTCCAGCAGGATCAGGCTGTCGGACTCCTCGGCCACGGCGGCCACGAAGTCCCATTCCTGCAGGGTGTCCGCTTCGAAGGACAGGTAGCTCGACACGTTCTCCAGCAACAGCGGGCGTTCCAGGTAGTCCTGCACGCGGCGCACGTTGCGCACCACGATGGCCACGGCCTCCTCGGTGTAGGGCAGCGGGAACAGGTCGTGCATGTTGGCGCCGTGCGTGCCGGTCCAGCACAGGTGGTCCGAGACCCACAGCGGCTCGACACGCCGCACCAGTTTTTTCAGCTCGCGCAGGTAGTCGTCGGACGGCCCTTGCGGCGTGCCGATCGACATCGACACGCCATGCATCACCATCGGATAGTCGCGGCGGATGCGGTCCAGCATGGCCAGCGGCTTGCCGCCGGGGACCATGTAGTTCTCGGACAGGATCTCGAACCAGTCGATGCCGGTCGCGGCGGGCGGCGTGGCGATGATGTCGGTGTAGTGCGCGGGGCGCAGGCCAAGTCCGTAACCTGGCGACGGCAATGTAGGTCTCATGGTGGCGATGGTATCGATGGCGCCGGCCGGGCCGGCGCCGCAGCAATGATTACTTGTCCAGATCGACAATCTTGCCTTTTTTGGCGAAGCAGGCGCCGGCCTTGGTGGCCAGGAAGCCGTGGCCCTTGCAGGAGTTCTGGCCCTTGCAGGCGTTTTCGGCGGTGGCGCAATCGCTGGTGCCCTTGCAGCTGTTGATGCCGGCGCAGTGCACGGTGTCGTCGGCGCTGACGGTCGAGGTGGCGGCGATGGCCGATGCGGACATGGCCATGGTGGCAACGGTGGCGGCCATGGCGGCGATGCGGGTGATGTGGTTCATGTGGTTCTCCAAGAAAGGTAAGTGGGGTAGGTGTTGCATGACTCTGTCGCGCCGCTGTGGCGATTACTTACACTCATTTGGAAAATATTTTCTTTTTTGACTTGCATCAAAGTTTTTACTGCGCTGCATCAATAGACTTGCTTACGTTACTTCACAACGACAAAGAGGGTTGAAATGAGCAAGTCCTTAGCAGCAGCAGTATTGGCCACCCTGAGCCTGGTTGCAGCCAGCAGCGTGATGGCAGAAGAAACCCCATGGCTGGTGCGTGTGCGCGCCGTGCATCTGGATACCGCGGACAAATCCGATCCAGTCGGCGGCGTGGGCGCATCCGACCGCCTGACCGTCAGCAACAAGACCATCCCCGAATTCGACGTTTCGTACTTCTTCTCGCCTAACCTGGCGGCTGAACTGATCCTGACCTATCCGCAAAAGCATGACGTGTCGCTGGACGGCGCCAAGATCGGTACCTTCAAGCACCTGCCACCGACGCTGCTGCTGCAATATCACTTCGTGAACAGCACCCCGTTCAAGCCTTACCTGGGCGCCGGTGTGAACTACACCACCATGTCCAAGGTGGATCTGCTGGGCGGCAAGGGCGGCCTGGAACATGACAGCTTCGGCCTGGCGCTGCAAGCGGGCGTCGACTACGCGATCGACAAGAAATGGTCGCTCAACTTCGACGTGAAGAAAGCGCAGATCCGCAGCGACGTGTTCATCAGCGGTGCCAAGGTCAGCCGCGTGAAGGTTGATCCGCTGATGGTAGGCGTCGGCGTCGGCTATCGCTTCTAAGCACACAGCGCCGCGGATGGCGTAGGCGCCGCGGCAGGGCTGCCAGGAACGGGCACTTTGAGAAACCAGTTTTCTTGAATGCCCGTTTTTTTCGTCTCAACGAGAGGAGAATCGTTATGTCATTCGACCACGTCAAAATCGGCACCCGCCTCACCCTGGGCTTCGGCATCGTGCTGGCGCTGCTGGTGGCCATCGTCGTGCTGGGCCTGAGCTCCATGGCCGGCATCGGCCACCGCACGCAGGACATCATCGGCGACAAGAACGTCAAGGTGGATGCGGCCAACCGCATGCTGGACAACGTGCGCGGCATCACCCTGTCGCTGACCACCACCCTCGTGGTCTCCAGCATGGAGGAGGTCAACGCCGAGCTGGACAAGATCGCCGCGTCGCGCAAGCGCTACGGCGACGCGAAAAAAATCCTCACCGACCATGTCCGCGACGACAAGGAAAAGGCCATGCTGTCCACGCTGGACGGCCTGCTCAAGACCGGCGCGGCCAAGAACAACAAGGTGATCGAGCTGCGCAAGAACGGCGAGCTCCAGGAAGCCATGACCTACCTGACGCAGGTGGCCGGCCCCACGCTGAACGACGTGCAGAAAGTGCTGGACGATATCGTCGCCTACGAAACCGCGCAGACCGGCCAGGCCGGCGAAGAGGTCAACGCGGCGCTGGGCACCGCGCAGAAAGTGCTGGTGGCGCTGGGCGTGCTGGCGATGACGATCGGCTGCGCGGTGGGCTGGTTCATCAGCCGCTCGATCACGGTGCCGCTGACGGCGGCGGTCGGCGTGGCCGAGACGGTGGCCTCGGGCGACTTGTCGTCGCACATCGAGGTCCGCACCAGCGACGAGACGGGCCACCTGCTGGGCGCGCTGCGGACGATGAACGACACACTGCTCAACGTGGTCAACCAGGTGCGGCAAGGCACCGACACCATCGCCACCGCGTCGAACGAAATCGCGGCCGGCAACCTGCACCTGTCGACCCGCACCGAGGAGCAGGCCAGCTCGCTGGAGCAGACCGCCTCGTCGATGGAGGAGCTGACCAGCACCGTCAAGCAGAATGCCGACAACGCACGCCAGGCCAACACGCTGGCGTGCACCGCGTCGGAAGTGGCGACCAAGGGCGGCGCCATCGTCTCGCAGGTGGTGAGCACCATGGGCAACATCAACAGCTCGTCGCGCAAGATCGTCGACATCATCGGCGTGATCGACGGCATCGCGTTCCAGACCAACATCCTGGCCCTGAACGCGGCGGTGGAAGCGGCGCGGGCCGGCGAACAGGGGCGCGGCTTCGCGGTGGTGGCGTCCGAGGTGCGCAACCTGGCGCAGCGCAGCGCGGCGGCGGCCAAGGAAATCAAGGAGCTGATCTCGGCCTCGGTGGCCAACGTCGACGACGGCTCGCGGCTGGTCGGCGAGGCCGGGCAGACCATGGGCGACATCGTCGCCAGCATCCAGCGCGTGACCGACATCATGGGCGAGATCACCTCGGCCAGCCAGGAGCAGACCATGGGCATCGAGCAGATCAACATGGCGATCGCGCAGATGGACGAGGTGACGCAGCAAAATGCGGCGCTGGTCGAGCAGGCCGCCGCGGCGTCGCAAAGCATGCAGGAGCAGGCGGCGGCGCTGGCGGCGGTGGTTGGCTTCTTCAAAACCGGGTCGGCCGGTGGAGGCCGCTATAATGATCGGCAATCACTGGCACTCACCCCCAACGGAACCACGGCCCATGCGCAAGATCCTGATCGTACTGACCTCCCTGCTGCTGACGGCTTGCGTCGACGACTCGGCCTCGTACTACGCGGACGGTAGCACCGGCAATCACGCACTGACGCTGCACCGCGCGCAAAAGCACTTCTGGAGCAGCGACAGCAGCGTCGAGCTGATCATGCAGCGGCTGCCGGACTGCCTGCGCAGGTTGGAGCTGACCGAGATGCCGGCCGATGATGTGGAGATCGAGTTGCTGTCCAACGGCGACAACGTCTGGACACTACGCGCCGGCAAGGAGCAGTGGCAGGTCGAAACGCAGACGTGCACGCAGTATCCCGACGTCAAAGGCAGCGAGGGCGAGCTGATCGGCGTATTCCGCGTGGAAGACAAGAAGCTGGTATTCGAAGCCGCCGTCCTCGAACCCGCCAAATAAAATTGGGGTCAAGTCTGACATTCGGACACGGGCTCTTCCGTAGCGACCTTGCTACGGAAGAGCCCGTGTCCGAATGTCAGACTTGACCCCAGTGTTTTGACCCCAGTGTTTTAGCGCAGGGCGAGGCGGCTTGGGCGGTTGGCGCCGGCGGCGGTTTCGCCTTCCAGCTTGAAGCGGCTCACCAGCTCGGCCAGGCGGCCGGCCTGGTCCTGCATGCTGCCCGCTGCGGCCGCCGCTTGCTCCACCAGCGCGGCGTTCTGCTGCGTCACCGAATCCATCTCCGTGATCGCCATGTTGACGTGGCCGATGCCCGTGCTCTGCTCGCTCGAGGCTTCGGTGATCGCCGACATGATCTGCGTGACCCGCGAGACGCTGGCCACCACCTGATCCATCGTCGTGCCCGCCTCGGCCACCAGCGCGCTGCCGGCGTTGATGCTGTCCACCGAGGCGTTGATCAGCTCCTTGATTTCCTTGGCCGCGCCGGCCGAACGCTGCGCCAGGTTGCGCACCTCGGACGCCACCACCGCGAAGCCACGGCCCTGCTCGCCCGCGCGCGCCGCTTCCACCGCCGCGTTCAAGGCCAGGATGTTGGTCTGGAAGGCGATGCCGTCAATGACCGAAATGATGTCGACAATGCGCGTGGCCGAGGCGTTGATGGTGTCCATGGTCTGCACCACCTGCGATACCACGCGCCCGCCCTTCTCCGCCACCGCCGAGGCCGACATCACCAGCTGGTTGGCCTGCACCGCGTTGTCGGCGTTCTGGTTCACGGTCGAGGTCAGCTCCTCCATCGACGCGGCGGTCTCTTCCAGCGAGCTGGCCTGCGATTCGGTGCGGGCCGACAGGTCCATATTGCCCGAGGCGATCTCGCCCGAGGCGGTGGCGATGGTGTCGGCGCTGCGGCGGATCTCGCCGATGGTGTCGGCCAGCCGCGCCTGCATGGACTTCATGCCGTACAAGATGCTGGCGCGGTCCGATTCATGCGTCTTGATGTGCGCGCTCAGGTCGCCGCCGGCGATCTGCCGGGCGATCTCGCCCACATACTCGGGGTCGCCGCCGATGGTGTGGCGCAGGCTCTTGTTGACCATGCTGACGATGGTCCACAGCACCAGGCACACCAGCGCCAGCACGCCGGCCGACTTGTACAGCGAGGCGTAGAAGGCGTTGTCGATGTCGTCGATGTAGGCGCCGGTGACCAGGTCCCAGTCCCACTGCGCGAAGTGCACCACGCGGCTCATCTTGGGCACCGGCTCCTTGGTGTTGGGCCGGACCCACGAATAGCGCACGAAGCCGCCGCCCTCGGGCTTGGCGGCGGCCGCCGCGATGTCGCGGTACAGGTAGACGCCGTTCGGGTCCTTGAAGTCGGCCATGTCCTTGCCGTTGTTATCCATCTTGAACGGATTCATCAGCGAGCGCGTGCCCTGGGTGATGGAAATGTAACCGTCCTTGCCGAAGCGTAGCGCCTGGATCGCGGCCATCGCCTGCTTCTGGGCGTCCTCCTTGCTCATGGCGCCGGAGCTGGCCTTGTCGCCGTACAGCTTGAGGAGGCTGAGGCCGGCCTCGTCCAGATTCATCAGATCGATCTGGCGTTCCTCGATGCGCACGTCGCGCATCTGCAGGGTCTGGTAAATGAAGATGGCGGTGATGCACAGCAGGCTGCAAATCAACGGTACCCAGAGCTTCTGTTGGAAGGACAACTTATTCATGGTACAGGGTCTCCGTATTGTCTTATGGCAATCAGAATACCCCAATTGTGTCCTAGACACTGTCGTTTATTTGCATATGTGCATCAAAAAAAAACGGGCGCCGCGATCTGCATCGCGGCGCCCGCCGGAAGACTGCGGCGGATTTTTATTGAACGCTACGGTCCTTGACCGACTTGGCGGCCAGGCGCGCTTCCACGCCTGGGGTCTTGCCGCCATGGGCCGCCTGGTAAGCGATGTCGCCGGTGACTTCGTTCTGCTCCAGCGCGCCGGCCTGGATGGCGGCAATGGTTTCCGCCTTGACCTGGGCCCGGGTGACCGTGCTGGCGACCGGCTTGGCGTTGGCGATGTCGGCGGTGACTTCGTTCTGCTCCACAGGGCCCTGCGCGAAAGCGCCGCCAGCGGCAAGCAGGAGGGAGACCGATGCGATGATGGATTTGGCGTTCATGTGATGCTCCTTGTCAGATTAAGTGTGGCACCCAGTCCTGGGGGCCAACCGGCTTTGTGTCGTCGATGGAGTCATAGTAGGATTAATTTTTCAGATATAAAAGCGCAAATATCCGCTTAAACTCATCCGCTTATCCGATAGGTCAGCTGTTCTCGCTGTCCAGCACCGAGGTCGAGTGGGCGTCGTAGCGGCCGCCGGACGCCGCGCCGGGCGGCACCGCCTGCTCCAGCCGCGCCAGGTCGGACGGCGACAGCTTCACCCTGGTCGAGGCCAGCGCCTCCTCCAGCCGCACGCGGGTGCGGGCGCCGACCAGCGGCACGATGTCCTCGCCCTGCGCCGCCACCCAGGCGATCGCCACCTGCGCCACCGACACCCCCAGCTCGCCGGCGATGGCGCGCAGCTTCTCCACCAGCGCCAGGTTGCGGTCCAGGTTCTCGCCCTGGAAGCGCGGGCTGGCCAGGCCGCGGAAATCGGCCTCGCCTTCGCGCTGCTTGCTCCAGTGGCCGCTGATCAGGCCGCGCGACAGCACGCCGTAGGCGGTGATGCCGATGCCCAGCTCACGGCAGGTCTGCAGGATGCCGTTCTCGATGCCGCGCGAGATCAGCGAATACTCGATCTGCAGGTCGGCGATCGGATGCACCGCGTGGGCGCGGCGCAAGGTCTCGCTGCCCACCTCGGACAGGCCGATGTGCTTGACGCGGCCAGCCTGGATGAGCTCGGCGATGGCGCCCACCGTGTCCTCGATCGGCACGTTGGGATCAAGCCGGGCCGGGCGGTAGATGTCGATGTGCTCGACGCCCAGGCGCTTGAGCGAATACGCGGCGAAGTTCTTCACCGCGACCGGGCGGGTGTCGAGGCCGCTCCACTGGCCGGACGGATCGCGCAGCGCGCCGAACTTGACGCTGATCTGCACGCCGTCGCGGCCGCCGGCGGCCAGCGCCTCGCCCAGCAGCATTTCATTGTGGCCCATGCCGTAGAAGTCGCCGGTGTCGAGCAAGGTGACGCCGGCGTCCATGGCGGCGCGGATGGTGGCCAGGCTTTCGCCGCGGTCGGCCGGGCCGTACAGGTCGGACATGCCCATCAGGCCCAGGCCCAGCTGGGCGACTTGCGGGCCGGTGCGGCCAAGTTTGCGTGTTTGCATGATGAAATCTCCAGGGTGGTGAGTGAGTGGCGCCATTATGCTATTATCGATATCAGCAATAAATACAGTAGATCCTATTACTTTATTCGACCAGAGATAACAATCATGGACCAGTTCAAGGCCATGCAGATCTTCCAGGCGGTGGCCGACTGCAAGAGCTTCACGCAGGCGGCCGAGCGGCTGGACCTGCCCAAGCCCAGCGTCACCAACGCCGTGCAGGCCATTGAACAGCAGCTGGGCGTGCGCCTGCTCCAGCGCACCACGCGCAAGGTCAGCCTGACGGTGGAGGGCGCGCAATACCTGGAGCGCTGCACCGCCCTGCTCAACGACCTGGACAACCTGAACGGCCTGTTCGCCGGCGACGGCCGCCTGCTCAGCGGCACGGTGCGGATCGACCTGCCGGAGCGGCTGGCGCACCTGTACGTGATCCCGGCGCTGCCGGCGTTCTGCCAGCGCCATCCGCGCCTGCAGCTGCGGCTGGGCTCCACCGACCGCTACGTCGACCTGGTCGGCGAAGGCATCGACTGCGCGGTGCGCGGCGGCACCCTGCGCGATTCCACGCTGGTGGCGCGCCGTGTGGCGGCGATGGAACAAATCAATGTCGCCGCGCCCACCTACCTGGCGCGCCACGGCCGGCCGCAAACGCTGGACGACCTGCGCCACCACACGGCGGTCAATTTCTTCTCCAGCCAGAGCGGGCGCGACCTCGATTGGGAATACGTCGACGCCGACGGCGCCGAACGCACCCTGCCGATGCGCAGCCAGGTGTCGGTCAGCGGCACCGACGCCTACCTGGCCTGCTGCCTGGCCGGCCTGGGCCTGATCCAGATGCCGCGCCAGAGCCTGGCGCCGCTGCTGGCCTCGGGCCAACTGGAAGAGGTGCTGCCGCAATGGCGGCCGGCGCCGCTGCCGCTGAACATCGTGTACGCGCACAACCGCCACCTGTCGCCACGCGTGCGGGTGGTGGTCGATTGGCTTGCTAGTGTTCTTGAGCAACAAAATGTGTCAGAATAAGGGCTTCCCTCTTAGCAATCATTTCCAAATGAGATACCTACTGTCGATGGCGCTGCTGGCGTTAAGCACCGGCCACGCCCTGGCCGCCGCGCCCAAGGCCGGAAAACCGGCCGAGGCGGCGACGCCGCGCATCGACGGCGAACGCCTGCTGGAGCACATCACCACGCTGGCCTCCGACGAGTTCGAGGGCCGCGCGCCGGGCACCCACGGCGAAACCGTGACCATCGAATACCTGCAACAGCAGTTCAAGAAGATGGGCCTGGAGCCGGGCAACCCGGACGGCACTTATTTGCAGCCGGTGCCGCTGGTGGCCATCTCCAGCCATCCGACGATGAGCTACATCAAGGACGGCCAAAGCAAGCAACTGACCTTCGGCGACGACTACGTGGCGTGGACCGCGCGCACCGACAAGAAAATCGAGGTCGCCAATTCCGAGCTGGTGTTTGTCGGCTACGGCGTGCAGGCGCCCGAGTTTCAGTGGGACGACTACAAGGGCGCCGACCTGAAGGGCAAGACGCTGGTCATGCTGATCAACGACCCCCAGCTGCCCGACCCCAAGCATCCCAAGCAGCTGGACCCGGCCATGTTCGGCGGCAGCGCCACCACGCGCTACGGCCGCTGGAACTACAAATTCGAGATGGCGGCCAAGATGGGCGCGGCCGCCGCGCTGATCGTGCACGAGACCAAGCCGGCCACCTATCCGTACGACGTGGTGCGCAACAGCTGGGGCCGCGAGAATTTCGCCATCAAGGGCAAGACGCCCGATCCGCTGTTCCCGGCCATCCCCGGCTGGCTGCAGGGCGACCGCGCGCGCGAACTGTTCAAGGCCGCCGGCCAGGACTTCGATGTGCTCAAGCAGCAGGCGCTGTCGCGCAACTTCAAGCCGGTGCCGCTGGGCGTCAAGCTCAACGTCACGGCGCTGAACGCGTGGCGCGAGGTGGGCTCGCACAACGTGGTGGCGCGGATCCCCGGCTCCGATCCGTTGCTGAAGAACGAAGCGATCGTCTACAGCGCGCACTGGGACCACTTCGGCATCGACGACACGCTGCCGGGACCGCGCACGCAACAGATCTTCCACGGCGCGATGGACAACGCGACCGGCGTCGCCGCGCTGCTGGAAATCGCGCGCGCCTACAAAGCGCTGCCGGTGGCGCCCAAGCGCACCATCGTGTTTGTGCTGACCACGGCCGAGGAGCGCGGCCTGCTGGGCGCGCAATACTACGCGCGGAACCCGGCCTACCCGCTGAACAAGACGCTATTGGACATCAACGTGGACGGCCTGAACATGTGGGGCCGCACGCGCGACGTCGAGTTGAGCGGCATGGGCAAATCCAGCGCTGACGATCTGGTGATCGGCATCGCGCGCGGGCAGGGCCGCAGCGTGCGGCCGGACAGCAACGCCGACTACGGCAGCTTCTACCGGGGCGACCAGTTCGAATTCGCCAGGGGCGGCGTGCCGGTGGTGTATCTGCGCAGCAGCGCCAACTTCATTGGCAAGGCCGCCGGCTACGGCCGCGAGAAGCTGCTCAACTACAGCGCGCACCAGTACCACACCGTCAACGACACGGTGCAAGCCAAATGGGACACCAGCGGCGCGGTGGAAGACATCGAACTGCTGTTCAAAGCCGGCTACCAGGTCGCCCAGGGCAAAGACCGCCCGCAATGGAAAGACAACGCCGAGTTCAAGCGCTGATGTGGGGTCAAGTCTGACATTCGGACACGAGCTCTGCTGAAGATTGTGGGGGTCAAGTCTGGCATTCGGACACGAGCTCTGCCGTATCTGGCGGCCGGGACTATGACGACTTCTGCGCTGCATCAGCGCCGCGCCGTCAAGCAACCGCTACATTGTGGCGATGGCCCGTCCACTCAGACTCGAATTCCCCGGTGCGCTTTACCACGTCACTTGCCGCGGCAACCGGCGTGAGCGTATCTTTCGCGATCGCACCGATCGCCTGGCCTGGCTCGCGGAAATTGAACGCGTATGCGGGCGTTTTCATTTCGTCGTCCACGCGTTTTGCCAGATGGCGAACCACTATCACGTGCTGGTCGAGACGCCCGAAGGCAATCTCGGGCGAGGCATGCGCCAGTTGAACAGCGCGTACTCGCAGTACTACAACCGCCGCCACGAATTGGCCGGCCACGTCATGCAGGGCCGATATCACGCCATCCTCGTGCAAAAGGAGAGCTACCTGCGCGAACTGGCGCGCTACATCGTTCTGAATCCCGTGCGCGCCGGCATGGCGTGCGCGCCCGGCGATTGGGAGTGGAGCAGCTATCGCGCGATGACTGGCGAGGCCCCGGCAGCCGCTTGGCTGGCAACCCATTGGCTGCTGGCCTGCTTCGGCCAGGATCAGATGGCGGCGCGGCTTGCCTATCACCAGTTCGTCATGGCCGGCATGCACGCGGACAGCCCGCTCAAGCAGGTGCGCTTCCGGTGCATATTGGGTGATGCCGGGTTCATCGCGCAGCACCGCGAATTGGCGAAGGAATCCAGATCGGTGGAAATCGCGCGGGTGCAGCGGCGCGCGCTGGCGATGCCGCTTGACGAGTACGCGTTGCGGTACGCGCGCGATGTCGCGATGGCGGAAGCCTACCGCTCCACCGCGTTTTCGATGCGGCAAATCGCCGAGCACTTCGGCGTCTCGGTCAAGACGGTGAGCCGCGCCGTCGCCACGCTGGAGCGCCGGGACAAGGGCTGAGCTCGTGTCCGATTGCCAGACTTGACCCCACCCTGCAACGGCAGAGCTCGTGTCCGAATGTCAGACTTGACCCCACCTTAGGGCTGAGCTCGTGTCCGAATGTCAGACTTGACCCCAATTGAGTTTTTGCAGCTGGGCCTGGTTGCGTTGCTGGTGGGCGTCGGCGCCGGCTTGGGCGATGTCGGCGCGCAGGCCGGTGCGGGCTTGCTCGATGCGGGCGCTGTCTTGCGGCGCCAGCTCCAATAAACTGCTCAGGTAGGTGACGCCCCATTGCAGTCGCGTCGCCGGGCCTACCGCCGCTTGCCAGGCTTTGCCGTACCACTCGAGCACAGCCGCCGTGTCGCCACGCCGCTTGGCGCTGGATGCCAGGCTCAACATGAAGTAGTACGGTGAATGCGAACGCGGCAGTTCGGCCAGCAGCACTTGCTCGGCCTGCGCCGACAGGCCGGCGTCGTTCAGGGCGCTCACCGCGGTGTTGACCAGCGTGTGGCGTTCGTACGGATCGGTCGACTCCGCCAGCGCTTGCTCCACCCGCTCGCGCACCCGCTCCTGCAAGCCTTGCGATGGCGCCAGCAGGCGGCCCAGGCGCATCTGCAGGCGCACCGCCATCAGGCGGTCCGGCGCGCCGAGCCAGAAGTCGTCGGCCCATTGCGCGGCAACCGCGCCCAGCGCGGCCACCAGTTCTTCGCGCCGCGTGGCGAACTTGATCAGGTTGATGCCGCTGTTGGTGAGGATGTCCATGTTGGCGCGCGCCAGCCGCGCGTCGGCAAACACCTTCAGCAACAGCGCGGCGTTGGCTTCGGCGTCGATGTCCTTGCCGGCCGTGGCCAGTTGCGCGTGCAGTTGCAGGCGCACTCCGGCGTCGGCATCGTCGCAGGCGCGCACCAGCGCCAGCAGGGTCGGCGCCAGCGCGCGCGTCCCCAGCAGGCGGCCTTCGTCGGTGTCCCAGGAATAATGGCTCAGCAGCGACCATTCGCCGGCGCTGAGCTTGCGCTCGCCGGACAAGGCCGCCGCCAGCGCGCTCGATGCGCACGAGCCGGCCGCGTGCACGGCCAGCGCGTTGTCGAAGGCGGACGTGAACAGTTCGCCGTCCAGCTCGCACGGCAGGCGCGTGATTTCGTGGCCATCCGGCGCGTACAGCACCAGCGTCGGATAGCTGCGCAGGCCGTAGCGCGCGCCCAGCGCCTGCGCGCCGGCGCTGTCGCCGTCCAGCTGCTGGCAGACCACCGAGGCCGAGCGCGAGATGAACTCGTCGCGCGCGAAGATGTCGGATTTGACCCGGTTGCAGGGCGGGCACCAGACCGCGCCCCAGTACAGGAACAGCGGCCGCTGCTGCGCGGCCGCCAATGCGAAGGCGGCGTCGAGGCCGCCGTGCTGCCAAGCGATCGCCGCCATGCCGCTTAGGACTCGCGTGCCAGCGCCAGGAATTCGGTGCGCATCGCCAGGTTGGGCTGCAGCTCGCCGAGCATGGCGGAGGTGACGGTTTCTTCGCCCGGCGTGCGGATGCCGCGGCTTTCCATGCACAGGTGGCGGCACTTGACCACCACGCCGACCGCCTTCGGTTCCAGCACTTCCATCAGCGCGTTGGCGATCTGCATGGTCATGCGTTCCTGCACCTGCAGGCGCTTGGCGAAGCAGTCGACCAGGCGGGTCAGCTTGGACAGGCCGACGATCTTGCCGTTCGGGACGTAGCCGACCGTGGCCTTGCCGAAGAACGGCGCCAGGTGGTGTTCGCAGTGGCTGTAGACCGGGATGCCGCGCACGACGATCAGCTCGTTGTACTGTTCGGCGCCGTCTTCGAACGCTTTCAGCAGCTCGACCGGGTCCTGGCCGTAGCCGGAGGTCCAGTGTTTCCATGCTTTGGAGACGCGGGCCGGGGTTTCCAGCAGGCCCGGACGGTCGGGATCTTCACCGAAACTGGCGATCAGACGACGCCAGTCGCCTTCCGAAAATTCTTTTTGAGACATGTTGAAACACCTTTTTTTAACGATTGCCGACAGTATATAGAAATCCGCGGCAAGCTACCGGCAAGTGGACTGTGGCGGAGGAAACGGTAGGGCAGGACGCGCGGGCGGCGCGCAGGGCAAGGCGCAAAGCGCAGCAATAGCGAGCTATTGCGAGCATTTGCAACGCCGCCATGCGTGGCGCTCCGCGCGGCAGGCACTATCGTTTACTCCGTCACAGTTCACTGTCGCTTTGGCCGGTGGGCGTTCAGCAACTCGGCGGCGATCGATACGGTGACCGTCATGTCCGGCCATTCGTCGTCCGCGCCGAACCAGCGGGCGTCGGCGATCTCGTTCTGGTCGACGCGGATCTCGCCGTCCAGGTACTCGGCGGTGTAGGCGATCATCAGCGAATGCGGGAACGGCCACGACTGGCTGCCGAAGTATTTCAGGTTGTGCACCCGCAGCCCGACCTCCTCGTACACCTCGCGGTGCACCGCCTCCTCGATCGACTCGCCCGCCTCCAGGAAGCCGGCCAGCGCGGTGTAGCGCTTGTACGGCGCGTTGGCGTGCATGGCCAGCAGCACCTGGTCGCCCTTGCGCACCAGCACCATCATGGCCGGCGAGATGCGCGGATAGGCGCTCATGCCGCAGCTCGGGCATTGGTAGCAGCGCTCGCCCTCGAGCTGGCGCATCGGCGTGGCGCAGACGCCGCAGTAGCGGTGGGTGCGCGCCCATTCGGCCAGCTGGCTGGCGCGCGCGGCCAGCGCCACGAAGCTTTCGTCGACCACGCCGAACAGCGAGCGCAGGCCGTGGTAGCCGTATTCCGGCCCCGGCAGTTGCGGCTGGTCGACCCAGGCCAGCTGGTAGTAGCGCCCTTCCCACAGCCCCAGCGCGTGGAAGCGCTCGGCCGGCAGGTTCAGCGCCGCCACCGCCTCGCGGTCGGGCAGGCCGAGGATTTCGTTGCGCAAAAGCAACTCCCCACGGTGAAACACGAAAGTTAATGGATCGTCATGGTCCTGGGGGCGGATCAGCGGGGTAAATGTGGCGGGAGTCAGCAGCATGGCAGGGGGGCTCGGGTGGAATCGCAAGCCATGATCTTACAGTGTTTCCTAAATGCTTACTTTGGTCCTGGGAATTGATGACATCCTGATGACAGAACGCGTGCTAAGTCATTGTTTTCAGACCAAGATTTACACTACTTTCCCCCCTTTCCTTACTGTATGACATCGTTTGGCGGTACTATATATTTCCGTAAGGAGACTATTTCACATGCCATCACTCGTACCTGGTTTAACGACCGACCAAATCGCCAGCCTGCAGACCAATCAGATCGCTTTACTGACGACTGCGGATATCGTGCTGCTCACCACTTTGCAGATGACCGCGTGGAGCACCGATCAGCTGGCCGCGTTCGGCACCAGCCAGTTGCGGGCGCTGTCCACCCAGAACCTGCAGACGCTCACCACGCAGCAGCTGGGCTACGGCTTCACCACCAAACAGATCGCGGCGCTGACCACCGGCCAGATCGTCAGCCTGAGCACCAACCAGCTGGTCAACGGCCTCACCACCGACCAGTTCGCCGCGCTGGCGACCCTGCAGCTGGCCGCGCTCGGCACGCAGCAGTTGTCCATCGTCGGCACCGGCGACATCGCCGCGCTGCGCAGCGCCCAGCTGGTGTCGCTCAACACCGCGCAGGTGCGCGCCTTGAGCACCGACCAGATCGCCGCGCTGACCAGCAGCCAGGCCGCCGCGCTGCAGACCCGCCAGATCGCCGCCCTGTCCAGCAACCAGCTGGCCAGCGTCGACACCGACGACATCGCCGCGCTCGGCACGCAGCAGCTGCTCGCGCTGGGCACCGGCCTGCTGGGCGCGCTGACCACGGCGCAGATGGCCGCGCTGCGCACCGCGCAAAGCAGCAGCCTGGCGACCCAGCAGATCAGCGCCCTCGGCAGCGACCAACTGGCCGCGCTCGGCACCGACGGTTTCGCCGCGCTGAAGACCGCGCAGATCGCCGCGCTGACCACCAAGCAATTCGCCGCCCTCAGCACCGACCAGATCGTCGCGCTGACCACCGCGCAGACCGCCGCGCTGACCACATTGCAACTGGGCCAGATGTCCAGCACCCAGCTGGCCGCGATGGAAACCCAGGACTTCGCCGCGCTCAAGAGCCAGCAGCTGAACGCGCTCAACACCATCAGCACCTCGGTGCTGAGCACCGACCAGGTCGCCGCGCTGACCACGGCCCAGATCGCCGCATTGCGCAGCGGCCAGCTGCGCGGCCTGTCCACCGACCAGATCGTCGCACTGACCACGGCCCAGGTGGCCGCGCTGGGCACGGCGCAGATCATCGTGCTGAGCTCGGACCAGGTGGCTGCCATTGAAACCCGCGACCTGGCCGCGATGAAGACCGCGCAGGTGGCGGCCTTCACCACCGCCCAGATCAACGCGCTGGGCACCGGTCAAATCGCCGGCCTGGGCACCGCGCAGGCGGCCGGCCTGGCCACACAGCAACTGGCCGCGCTGAGCACCACCCTGCTGGCCGCGATGGAAACGCAGGACCTGGCCGCGCTGCGCACGCAGCAGATCGCCGCCGTGTCCACCAGCGGCGTGGCCGCGCTGGGCACCGACCAGATCGCAGCGTTGAGCTCGCTGCAAATGGGCGCGCTGCGGACCGCGCAACTGGCCGCGCTCGGCACCGACCAGATCGCCGTGCTGAGCACCGCCCAGATCGGCGGCCTGGCCTCGCAGCAGGTGGCCGCGCTGTCGACCACGCAACTGGGCGCGCTGAGCACCGCCAACCTGGCCGCGCTCAAGACGCAGCAGCTGGCCGCCATGGGCACCAGCCTGATCGCCGCGCTCAGCACCGACCAGGTCGCCGCGCTGAAGACCGCGCAAGCCAACGCCCTCAGCTCGCTGCAACTGTCGGCGCTGAGCAGCGACCAGCTCGCCGCAATGAGCACCCAAGACCTGGCCGCGCTGCGCACCCAGCAACTGGGCGGCCTGAGCACCAACAACATCCGCAGCCTGGGCACCGACCAGGTCGCCGCGCTGACCACCGCGCAGGTGGCGGCCCTGGGCACCCAGCAGACCGGCGCGCTCGACACCGACCAGATCGTCAGCCTGACCACGGCCCAAGCCGGCGCGCTGACCACGCGCCAGTTGGCCGCGCTGGGCACCAGCCAGTTGGCCGCGATGGAAACCCGCGACCTGGCCGCGCTGAAAACGGCCCAGCTGGCCGCGCTGGGCAGCGCCCAGATCGGCGCGCTCACCACCGACCAGGTCGTCGGCCTGGGCTCGCAGCAGGTGGCCTCGCTGGCCACCCAGCAGATCGCCGCGCTCACCTCCGACCAGGTGGCCGCGATGGAAACGCAGGACCTGGTGGCGCTCAAATCGCAGCAGGCCGCCGCGCTGGGCAGCAACGCCGTGGCCGCGCTGACCACCACGCAGTTCGCCGCGCTGGCTAGCACCCAGCTGAGCAACTTCACCACCGCCCAGATCGCCGCGCTGACCACCGACCAGATCGTCGCGCTGACCACCGCGCAAGCCGCCGCGCTCAGCACGCGCGAGATCGCCGCGCTGTCGACCAACCAGCTCAACGCGCTGGAGACGCAGGACTTCGCCGCCCTCAAGACCGCGCAGATCATCGCCCTCACCACGGCCCAGGTGGCCGCGCTGGGCACCGACCTGATCGTCGCCCTGACCACCGCCCAGGCCGGCGCGCTGACGCCGGGCCAGCTCAACGCGCTGAGCACCGACCAGCTCAACGCCATGGAAACCCAGGACTTCGCCGCGCTGCAGACCAGCCAGCTGCTGGGCCTGGGCACCAAGGCCATCGCCCTGCTGACCGTGGGCCAGGTGGCCGCGCTGAAAACCGCGCAGATCACGCAGCTGACATCCGACCAGATCCGCGTGCTGAACTCGGCCCAGCTGGGCGCGCTGAACACCGCGCAGGTGAACGCCCTGAGCACCGCCCAGATCGGCTACCTGCTGACCGAACAGGTGGCCGCGCTCACCACGGCCGACTGGGCCTCGCTGAAGTCGAGCCAGCTCAACGCGCTGAGCTCGAACCAGCTGGCCGCCGTCACCACCGACCAGATCGTCGCGCTGACCTCGCTGCAAGCGGGCGCGCTGGCCACCCAGCAAGTGGCGCAGCTGTCGACCGACCAGATCGTCGCACTGGAAACCGCCGACCTGGCCGCGCTCAAGTCGCAGCAGGTCGTCGCGCTGGACACATCCGACGTGGCCGCCATCACCACCGCCCAGTTGCAGGCGATGAAGACCCAGCAGCTGGCCGCGCTGACCAGCAAGCAGCTGGCCGCGCTGAGCACCGACCAGATCGCCGCGCTGAGCACCGCCCAGGCCAGCAACCTGGGCAGCCAGCAAATCGCCGTGCTGTCGAGCGACCAGTTGCTGGCCATCGCCACCGACGACCTGGCTGCGCTGAAGACCGCGCAACTGGCCGCGCTGGGCACCAACCAGATCAGCCTGCTGAGCAGCGACCAGATCGTCGCGCTGACCACCGCTCAAGTCGGCAGCCTGAGCACGCGCCAGCTGCTGTCGCTGGGCAGCAGCCAGATCGTCGCGATGGAAACACGCGACCTGGCCGCACTGAAGACCTCGCAGATCGCCGGCCTCGGCACCGACAACCTGAACGCGCTGACCGCGTCGCAGGTGCAAGCCTTGACCACGGCCCAGCTGGCCGCGCTGGGCAGCGCCCAGTTGGCCGCTTTCGCCACCGCGCAGATCGCCAACCTGAGCACCGCGCAGGTGACCGGCCTGGCCACGGCGCAAGTCGGCCTGCTGGGCAGCGACCAGCTGGTGGCGCTGGGCACGCAAGGCTTGTCGCTGATGAAGACGGCGCAGATCGCCGCGCTGAAGACCGCGCAGATCGCCGCCCTCAACAGCGACCAGCTGGCCGCGCTCACCACCGTCCAGGTCAGCAACCTGACCACGCAGCAGATCGCCGCCCTCGGCAGCGACCAGTTGAACGCGCTGGAAAGCCAGGACTTCGCCGCGCTCAAGACCGCGCAGTTCGCCGCGCTGGGCACCGACGTCATCGCCAGCCTCAGCACCGCGCAAGCGGCCGCGCTGACCACCACGCAGGTAGCGAGCCTGAGCTCGCGCCAGCTGGCCGCGCTGGGCACCGCGCAGTTGCAGGTGTTCTCCACCGCAGACATCGCGGCGCTGCGCACCGTGCAGATCCTGGCGCTGACCACCGACCAGCTTGAAGCGCTGGGCAGCGACCAGTTCCGCGCCCTGAGCATCACGCAGATGGCGGCCCTGGGCAGCGCCCAGTTCCAGGCGCTGACCAGCGCCCAGATCGTTGCGCTGAGCACGCAGCAGGCCGCCAACCTCGGCACGGCCCAGGTGCGCGCGCTTTCCGCCACCCAGCTGGCCGCGCTGGAAACCCAGGACCTGGCCGCCTTCAAGACGCTGCAAGTGGCTGCGCTGAGCACCGACCAGTTCATTCTCTTGAGCAGCGACCAGATCGCCGGCCTGACCGCCACCCAGGTGTCCGGCCTGACCTCGCAGCAACTGACGGCCATGACCACCGGCCAGGTGCAGGCGCTGGAAACGCAAGACCTGGCCGCGCTGCGCACCGCGCAGCTGCAATCGCTCAGCACGGACCAGCTCGACGCCATCGGCACCGACCAGTTGCAGGCGATGACGGCGGCCCAGCTGTCCTCGCTGAGCACGGCGCAATTCCTCGGCCTGCAGACCGCGCAGATCGCCGCGCTGACCACGCTGCAAGTAGGCGCGCTGGCCACCGGCCAGATCGCCACCCTGAGCGCCGGCCAGCTGGCCGCGCTCAACACCGACGAGATCGCCGCGCTGAAGACCGCGCAGATCAACGCGCTGCGCACCGCCCAGGTCACGCTGCTGAGCACGGACCAGATCATGGCGCTGACCAGCAACCAGGTAGGCGCCATGTCGACCGCCCAGCTGTCCTCGCTGTCGTCCGACCAGATCGGCGCGCTGAGCACGGCAGACTTCGCCGTGCTGACGGCAGCCCAGCTGAGCGCGCTCGGCATGCTGAACAACCTGAGCACCGACCAGATCCAGGCGCTGACGCCGGCGCAGATCGGCGGCCTCACCACCGACCAGATCGCCGCGCTGGGCACCAACCAGATCGTCGCGCTGACCACCAAACAGATCGGCAGCCTGAGCACGGCCGGCGTCAGCGTACTGAGCAGCGACCAGCTGCGCGCGCTGGAACTGGAAGACCTGGCCGCGATGAAGACCGCGCAACTGGCGGCATTGCAGACCTCGCAGATCCAGCAGCTCACCACCGACCAGGTGCAGGCGCTGACCACGGCGCAGGCGTCCAGCCTGGCCACCGCGCAGGTGCAGGCGCTGACCACCGGCCAGGTGCAGGCGCTCAGCACCGACGAGATCCTGGCGCTGAAGACCGCGCAGATCGCCTCGCTCAGCAGCGACCAGATCGCCGCGCTGGCGCTGGCCCAGGTGCAGAGCCTGGGAGCCACGCAGTTGAACGCCCTGGGCAGCGCGCAGATCCAGTCGCTGAGCTCGGACCAGATCATTGAACTGACCACGCAGCAATTCGTGGCCCTGGGCACGGCGCAAGTGGCCGCGCTGTCCACGCAGCAAGTGGCCGTGATTGAAACCGAAGACCTGGCCGCGCTGAAGACCGCGCAGATCGCCGCGCTGAGCACCAACCAGATGCAGGCGCTGGCGGCCGACCGCATTGCCGCGCTGACCACCGCGCAGGCGCAGGCGCTGACCACCAATCAACTGGTGTCGCTGAGCTCGGCGCAAATCCAGGCCCTGGGCAGCGACGCCCTCGACGCGCTGAAGGCCGCGCAGATCGCCGCCCTGGGCAGCGACCAGCTCAACGTCCTGATCGCCGACCAGCTGCAAAACCTGGGCTCGGCGCAACTGAACGCGCTGGGCACGGCGCAGTTCCGCGCCCTCAGCACCGACCAGATCATCGCGCTGACCACGCAGCAGTACGCGCAGCTGGGCACGTCGCAGCTGGCCGCGCTCAGTTCCGACCAGTTGGCCGCGATCGAGCTGCCCGACCTGGCCGCGCTGCTGAGCAACCAGATCCTGGCCCTGAGCACGCTGCAGATCTCGCAACTGGACCTGGCCCACATCGGCGCGCTGACCACCGCGCAGGCGGCCGCCCTGAGCAGCAGCCAGCTGGTGACGCTGTCGACCGACCAGTTGCAGGCGCTCGGCACCGACGACCTGCAAGCGCTGAAGACCGCGCAAGTGCAGGCGCTGACCACCAATCAGCTGGTCTCGCTGACGATGGACCAGCTGCAAAACCTGACCACGGCGCAGATGGACGCGCTGACCTCGGCCCAGGCCGCCGCGCTGACCACCGCGCAGATCGCCGCGCTGACCACGCTGCAAGTGGACAACCTGGCGACCCGCCAGCTGAACGCGCTCAGCAGCGACCAGATCGCCGCCATCAGCACCGACGACTTCGCCACGCTGTCGAGCACGCAGATCGGCGCGCTCAACGCCGGCCAGTTCGGCGCCATCACCACCGACCAGATGGTCGGCCTGAGCAGCCTGCAAGTGGCCGCGCTGAGCACCGCGCAAGTGGCCGCCCTCAGCAGCGACCAGCTGGACGCGCTGGAGACCGCCGACTTCGTCGCGCTGGGCTCGGCGCAGGTCGCCGCCATCGGCAGCGCCAACATCGCCGCCCTGACCACCGACCTGGTCAGCGTGCTGACCACCGCGCAGATCGCCGGCCTGGCCAGCGGCCAGATCGCCGCCCTCAGCACCGACCACATCCAGGCGCTCGGCACGGCCCAGGTCGGTACGCTGAGCACGCTGCAGATCAGCGGCCTGAGCACCAGCCAGATCGCCGCGCTCAGCACCAAGGACTTCGTGGCGCTGCGCAGCAACCAGCTGGCCGCGTTCAGCACGGCCCAGTTCGCCGCGCTGACCAGCGACCAGCTCAACGCCCTGTCCACCAGCGCCTTCACCGGCCTGACCACGCAGGAAATCACCGCGCTGACGTCGGCGCAATTCGGCCAGCTGAGCACGGCGCAAGTGGCCGCGCTGACCTCGGTGCAGGCGCCGGTGCTGAGCACCGACCAGCTGACCGCGCTGGGCACCGACCAGTTCGCCGCGCTGAGCACCAGCGCCGTCAACCACCTGCTGGCCGCGCAGTTCGCCGCGCTCACCACCGACCAGATCGTCGCGCTGGGCACCGCGCAAGTGCGCGCGCTGAGCAGCGTGCAGCTGACCGCGCTCACCAGCAACCAGGTGGCCGCGCTGGAAACGGCCGACCTGGCCGCGCTGACCACCGCCCAGGTCGTCCTGCTAGGCAGCGACCAGCTGCAGGCGCTGTTGACCGACCAGTTCGCCACTTTGGGCACCGCGCAAGTCGCGGCGCTCACCACCGACCAGGTCGCCAGCGGCCTGGGCACCGACCAGATCGCCGCGCTGACCACCGCGCAAGCCAGCTCGCTGGCCACCCGCCAGGTGGCGGCCCTCACCACGGCCCAGGTCGCCGCGCTGGAAACAGCCGACCTGTCGTCCTTCAGCACGCGCCAGATGGTGGCGCTCGGCAGCGACCAGGTCGCCGCGCTGGGCAGCGACCAGCTGAACGCGCTGACCACGGCCGAGCTGGCCGCGCTGACCACCAGCCAGATCAACAACGGCCTCAGCACCACCCAATTGGTCACGCTGGACAGCGCCCACATCGCCGCGCTGGGCACGGCGCAGCTGGCCTACGGCCTGGGCAGCGACGCCATCGCCGCCCTGACCACCGACCAGATCGGCGCGCTGCGCACCGCGCAGACCGTCGCGCTGGGCACCGCCCAGGTGCAGGCGCTGACCACCGACCAGATCGTCGCGCTGAGCACCGCGCAGGCGTCCACCTTGTCCACGCAGCAGGTTGCCGCGCTGACGTCCAGCCAGATCGCCGCGCTGGAAACGGTGGACCTGAACGCGATGAGCACGCGCCAGGTCGCCGCCTTCACCACCGCCCAGGTCAGCGAGCTCAACACCGCTCAGCTGAACGCGCTGAGCCTGGCGCAGCTGGCCGCCTTCAGCACCAGCCAGCTGGCCTACGGCCTGCAGACCGGCCAGGTGGCCGCGCTCGACACCGACCACATCGCCGCGCTCAGCACGGCGCAGCTGGCGTACGGCCTGAGCCTGGACAACCTGCAGGTGCTGGGCAGCGACCAGATCCGCGCGCTGAAAACCGCGCAGATCGCCGCGCTGACCACCGACCAGGCCAGCAACCTCTCCACCGACCAGATCGCCGCGCTGTCCACGGCCCAGGTCACCGGCCTGTCCACCGCGCAGATGCCGACGCTGAGCGCCGGCCAGCTGGCCGCGCTGGGCACCGCGCAGGTGGCCGCGCTTGACACGCAGGACGTCGCCGCGCTGACCGCCGGTCAGTTCACCGGCCTGTCGACCGACCAGACCGTCGCGCTGACGACGGCGCAGATCCGCGGCCTGAAAACCGCGCAGATCGCCGCCATCGACGTGCCGCAGGTGAACGTCCTCAGCACCGACCAGATCGCTTCGCTGAGCACCGCGCAAGCGGCCGCGCTCAGCATCAACGCCGTGACCGCGCTGTCGACCAACCAGATCGGCGCGCTGCAGACGGCCGACGTGGCCGCGCTGGGCACGCTGCAAGTGTCCAGCCTGGCCGCCGGCCAGCTGGCCGGCCTCAACACCGCGCAGATGCAGGCCCTGACCAGCCTGCAGCTGGGCGCGATGACGGCCGACCAGATGTTCGCGCTGAGCACCAGCCAGATCGCCGCGCTGCGCACCGCGCAGATCGGCTACCTGAACACCACGCAGCTGGCCGCGCTGTCCAACACGCAGGTCCAGGCGCTGACCACGGCGCAAGTCGCCAGCATCAAGCTCAGCCAGATTACCGCGCTGACGGTGGACCAGATGGCCGCGTTCAGCACCGACCAGCTGCAAGCGGTCACCACCTCGCAGCTGCAGACGCTGAGCTCGACCCAGCTCAACGCGCTGACCGGCACCCAGGCCGCCGCGCTGACCACCACGCAGATGGCGGCGCTGAAGAACGCCCAGATCGCCGCGCTGACGGTGGACCAGATCAACGCCTTCACCACCACGCAGCTGGGCGCCTGGAGCACCAGCCAGCTCGGCTCGCTGACGGCCACGCAGATCGGCTACCTGTCCACCGCGCAGATCGCCGGCCTGACCAACGCCCAGGTGGCCGGCCTGAAGACCAGCCAGCTGATCGTCTTCACCACCGACCAGATCGCCGCGTTCACGGCGGCGCAGGTACCGTCGCTCACCACGGCCGGGCTGACCGCGCTCAGCGTCACGCAAGCCAACGCCTTCACCGGCACGCAGGTGGCGGCGATGACGGTCACGCAGACCATGGCGCTGAACGCCTCGTCCACCAACTACGCCACGCCGCTGGTGCTGGACCTGGACGGCAACGGCGTGCAAACGCTGGGCATCGGGGCGGGAGTGCAATTCGACATCCGCGCCGAAGGCAAGGCCGTGCACACCGGCTGGGTCGACGCCCACGACGGCCTGCTGGCCCTGGACCGCAACGGCGACGGCCTCATCAACGACGGCGGCGAACTGTTCGGCAGCGCCACCAGGCTGGCCGATGGCAGCACGGCGGCCGACGGCTACGCCGCGCTCAAGTCGCTCGACAGCAACGGCGACGGCCAGATCACCAGCGCCGACAGCGGCTTCGGCGCGCTGCGGGTGTGGGTGGATGGCAACTCCGACGGCATCAGCCAGGCCGGCGAGTTGAAGACGCTGGACCAGCTGGGCATCGCCGCCATCAGCACCAGCGCCGGCCACGCGCTGACGCAACAGAACGGCAACATGGTCGGCCTGACATCGAGCTACACCGGCACGGACGGCAGCAGCCACGCCAGCGCCGACGTCTGGTTCCTGGCGCAGAAGAGCGCGGCCACGACCGCGGCCACGCTGCAACAGCAAGTGAGCGGCCTGAGCAACGCAATGGCCGCCTACGCCGGCAACGCGCCTGCGGCGCCGGCGCCCCAAGCGGCGTTGTGCAAGTCCGACACGGCGGCAGTCGATAGCAACGCACAAGCGATGGCCGACGCGCTGCAGCACTACCGCAGCCGGCAAGCCCTGGCGGGCGCCGCAGCCGCGCTCAACAAGCAGCCCGACGACCAGCAACACAACACCGGCAACTGGTTCAGCGTCCCCAACCGCTAACCCCGGTGGGGTCGACCCGGTGGGGTCAAGTCTGGCAATCGGACACGACCTCTGCCGTCACATTGGGGTCAAGTCTGACATTCGGACACGAGCACAACCGTAGCGGGGGCTACGGTTGTGCTCGTGTCCGAATGTCAGACCTGACCCCACGCCGTTACTGCCGGGCTCGTGTCCGAATGCCAGACTTGACCCCAAGTTTGCCCCCAAGTTGATTGTTACTCCTGCCTATCCGTTGAGCAGGTAGCGTTTTACAGTCTTGCTCCTGAGCCAAAAGTTGCCCCTCATCCAGCGACAAAAAGGTATGATAGTGCGTACCTTTTATGGCTCATCCCATCCTACGCCCGCTATGACCGCTCAAGTACCTGCCGCTCCCATCGATACCAGCCCGTTGGGCACCGTTATGGCGCTGGCCGTCAAGGGCGTGCTGTCCATCGGCGATCTGTTCGGCGCCGCCGCCGTGTTGCAGGAAAGCGGACAACTGCCCGCCGCCATCGCCCTCTACCGCGCCTGGATCGACCATACGCCGTCGCCGCTGGCCTACGCCGCCTGCTTCAACCTGGCCGTGGTGCTGTCCAACGCGGGCGACGATGCCGGCGCCGAGGCCGTGCTGCGCAAGGCCATCAGCCAGAATCCCGGCTTCGTCGAGGCCCGCCTCAACCTGGGCACGCTGCTCGAACGCACCGGCCGCCCGGACGACGCGCTGGCGATGTGGAAGACCATCCTCTCCGATGAGGTCCAGCCGGACATCAAGACCAATCCGACGCTGTACGTGCAAACCCTGAACAACCTGGGCCGCCTGCTGGAAATCCGCAAGCGCTACCCGGAGGCCGAGGCCATGCTGGCGCTGAGCCTGCGCGTCGATCCGCAACAGGCCAACGTGATGACCCACTGGGTCCACCTGCGCCAGAAGCAGTGCGAGTGGCCGGTCTACAGCGGCCTTGAACACATCTCGGTCGCGACCATGATGGAGGGCACCTCGGCGCTGGCCATGCTCAGCGCCTCGGCCGATCCGGCCCAGCAGCTGGCCGCCGCGCGCCGCTTCGTCAACGAGAAGGTCAACGCCGCCGTGGCGCCGCTGACCGGCCAGCACGGCTACGGCCACGGCCGCCTGCGCATCGGCTACCTGTCGTCGGACTTCTGCTCGCACGCGGTGTCCATCCTCACCGCCGAGCTGTACGAGCTGCACGACCGCAGCAAGTTCGAGGTCTACGCCTTCAGCTGGAGCCGCGAGGACGGCTCGCCGATCCGCGCCCGCGTGGTCAAGGCCATGGACCACTACATCCGCATCGACAAGCTGACCGACGAGCAGGCCGCCCGCACCATCCGCGCCCACGAGATCGACATCCTGGTCGACCTGCACGGCCTGACGCTGGGCGCGCGCCCGAACATCCTGGCCTACCGCCCGGCGCCGGTGCAGCTGACCTACCTCGGCTTCCCCGGCAGCACCGGCCTGCCCGGCGTCGACTACGTGATCGCCGACGAGTTCCTGATCACGCCGGAAATGACCAAGGACTTCACCGAGAAGCCGCTGTACCTGCCGGACACCTTCCAGATCAACGACCGCCAGCGCCTGATCGCGCCCAAGCCGACCCGCGCCAGCGTCAACCTGCCGGAGGACGCCTTTGTCTTCTGCTCGTTCAACAACAACTTCAAGTTCACGCCCGACCTGTTCACGGTGTGGATGAACATCCTGCGCCGCGTGCCGGGCAGCGTGCTGTGGCTGGTGGCCGACTATCCGGAAGTGCGCGAGAACCTGTACCGCTACGCCGAGGAAGCCGGCATCGACCGCAACCGCCTGATCTTCAACAGCCGCGCCGTGCCGGCCGAGTACCTGGCGCGCTACCAGCTGGCCGACCTGTTCCTCGATACCTTCCCGTTCAACGCCGGCACCACCGCCAGCGACGCGCTGTGGGCCGGCCTGCCGCTGCTGACCTGCGCCGGCCAGACCTTCTCGTCGCGCATGGCCGGCAGCCTGCTGCGCGCGGTCGACCTGCCGCAGCTGATCACCTACAACTTCGCCGACTACGAGGAAAAGGCGGTGGCGCTGGCCAACGATCCGGCCCGCATCGCCTCGATGAAGCGCCAGCTGGCCGCCAACCGCCTGACCTGCCCGCTGTTCGACAGCCCGCGCTTCGTGCGCAACCTGGAGGCCGCGCTGCAGAAGGTCGCCAAGCCGGCCGCGCCGCGCCTGGCCGCGCCGGAACACGCGGTGCGTCCGCAGGAACCGTCGCAGGCCGCCGAGCCGGTGCGCATCGCCGACATCCCCATCGTCACCGTTTCCTACAACGCGCCCGACCTGATCGAGGCGCTGCTGCGCACCCTGCGCCAGTTCTACGGCAACCGCGTGTACGTGATCGACGGCTCCAATCCGGACGTGGCCGAGAAGATCCGCGCCATCACCGACGCCCACGACAACGTCGAGTTCATCCCGTTCGGCTACAACATCCACCACGGCCCCGGCATGGCGTGGGCGCTCAACCACCTGGGCCTGTCGGGCGAGGTGCTGTTCCTCGATTCCGATGTCGAGATCCTCAAGCCCGGCTTCCTGGAATCGCTGCACAGCCAGCTGCGCCCGGAAATGTACGGCGTCGGCAACGTCCAGCACGTCAACGAGCTGGGCCACAGCCGCGAGGCCGACGGCATCCCCTACCTGCACCCGGCCTGCATGCTGGTGAACGCCGAGGTGATGCGCCAGTGGCCGCTGCCGATCAAGCACGGCGCTCCGCTGCTGCCGGCCATGCTGGCCCTGCACCGCGCCGGCCAGGACGCGCTGCTGCACGCGGTCGACTGGGTGCGCGACGATTTCGCCCGCGAGCCGACCCGCACCTACATCAAGCACGACTGGCAGGGCACGGTGATCCGCACCGGCGGCTACCACTACGACCTGCCCAGCGCCACCAGCGAGGTCAACACCGACCTGCTGCAGTTCGTGCCGCAGGCCGCGGTCAAGGTGGTCGAGCTGGGCTGCGGCGACGGCGCCTTCGCCAAGGCTTACCGCGTGCGCAACCCGCTGGCCAACTACACCGGCATCGAGGCCGATCCGGCACCGGCCCAGGCCGCCCGTCCGCATTGCGACTTCGTGTTCAACCTCGACATCGAGCATGCCGGCGCCGACCTGTGGGACCATGTGCGCGGCGCCGACTGCTGGGTCATCGACGAGACGCTGGAGACGCTCAACGATCCGTGGACCGTGCTGCAGAAGATCCGCACCAGCATCGCGCCGGGCGGCAAGGTGGTCGCCACGCTGCGCAACTTCCAGCACTGGAGCATCCAGGCCCGCCTGAACGCCGGCGACATGCGCTACGGTCCCGGCGGCATCGAGAAATCGCGCAAGCGCATCTTCACCCGCGGCGCCATGCTGGAGCTGTTCCAGCAGGCCGGCTTCCAGATCGCCGGCGGCAGCGCCCGCATCATCGACGAGCCGGCCCGCGAAAAATACCTGCCCGCCATCCGCCTGATGGCCGGCGCCAGCGGCCTCGATCCGGTGGTGGCGGTGGAAGACGCGCTGCCGTGGCAATACATCGTGATGGCGGTCGCCGCTTAACCGCCTCAGCCAGGAGCCAGACAATCTATGAGTTTGCCATTAGTTAGCATCGTTATCCCGTCCTACAAGCCCGCCCACTTCGAGGCGTGCCTGAAGTCGGCGCTGGGCCAGAGCTACCCCAACATCGAGATCATGGTCAGCGACAATTGCCCGACCGAGGCGATCAAGGAAATCTGCGCCAAATACACCGGCCACCTGATCTACCAGCGCAACTCCGCGCTGCGCGAGCAGAACGTGCTGACCGCGCTGTTCGGCGCCAAGGGCCAGCTGATCAAGCCGCTGTTCGACGACGACGTGCTGCACCCGTTCTGCGTCGAGCGCATGGTGGCCACGATGAACATGGACCCGGCCATCCAGCTGGTGTTCTCGTCGTCGCAGGTGATCAACGTCGACAACGAGCGCACCGAGCTGCGCCGCCCCTACCAGGCCAGCGGCAGCATGGACGGGCGCGACATGCAGCGCAGCATGGTGCTGGGCATGCGCAACTTCATCGGCGAGTTCACCTCCATCATGTTCCGCCGCGAGCGCCTGTGGGAAGTGGGCCGCCACCTGTTCCGCTACCACAACCACGATTGCACGCTGGGCCTGGCCGACGTCGCCACCTACTTCAACCTGGCGCGCGACGGCAAGGTGTTCTACATCGACGAGGAGCTGTCCTACTTCCGCCACGACCAGCGGCTGGAATCGAACAGCAACATCAACAGCAACCCCAACTTCGGCTACTGCTTCTCCGACTACATCGACCTGCTGATCGAATCGTGCGACATCGGCATGGTCGCGCCGGAGGAACTGGCGGCCATGCAGCCGACCGTGGACGACGTGGCCGCGCGCCTGAGCGGCGTATTCCCGATGGTGGCGCGCTCGCAGCAGCGCTACCACCAGGTGCTGGCGGCGCAACGGGAAGGAGCGGCATCATGATGGACCAATGCAGGCTGATCGAACTGCCACCGCACCACGAC
This sequence comes from Duganella vulcania, assembly GCF_009857655.1. Taxonomy (NCBI): domain Bacteria; kingdom Pseudomonadati; phylum Pseudomonadota; class Betaproteobacteria; order Burkholderiales; family Oxalobacteraceae; genus Duganella; species Duganella vulcania. The sequence goes on along the minus strand of NZ_WWCX01000021.1, from coordinate 8,619 downwards.
ATCCGCGGCAACCTGTCGGTGATCGAGGGCGGCGTGCACATCCCGTTCGACATCAAGCGCGTGTACTACCTGTACGACGTGCCGGGCGGCTCGGCGCGCGCCGGCCACGGCCACATCGAGCTGCAGCAGCTGTTTGTCGCCATGTCGGGCAGCTTCGACGTGATCGTCGACGACGGCTACGAGCGCAAGAAGTTCCAGCTCAACCGTTCCTACTACGGCCTGTACGTGCCCGGCATGATGTGGCGCGAGGTCGAGAATTTCTCCTCGGGCGCGGTGTGCGTGGTGCTGGCCTCCACGCTGTACGACCCCAAGGACTACTACCACGACTACGACGAATTCGTGGCCGCGGCACACCAACAACCCAAGCGACAACCTAAGTGAGTCTTGCCATGAGCGTTCCCTTCCTCGACCTGAAAGCCATCAACCTGTCGCAAGCCGACGAGCTGGAAGCCGCGTTCAAGCGCGTGCTGCATTCCGGCTGGTACATCCTGGGCGGCGAGACCAGCGCCTTCGAGGCCAGCTTCGCGGCCTACTGCAAGAGCAAGCACGGCATCGGCGTGGCCAACGGCCTGGACGCGATCTTCATGATCCTCAAGGCCTACGGCATCGGCCCCGGCGACGAGGTGGTCGTGCCGTCCAACACCTTCATCGCCACCTGGCTGGCGGTCAGCGACTGCGGCGCCACGCCGGTGCCGGTCGAGCCCACCGCCGACGGCTTCAACATCGACCCGGCCCGCGTGGAAGCGGCCATCACGCCGCGCACCAAGGCCATCATGCCGGTCCACCTGTACGGCCAGACCGCCGACATGGATCCGCTGCTGGCACTGGCCGCCAAGCACGGCCTGAAGGTGATCGAGGACGCGGCGCAAGCCCACGGCGCGCTGTACCGCGGCCGCGTGGCCGGCCAGCTGGGCGACGCCGCGGCCTTCAGCTTCTACCCGGGCAAGAACCTGGGCGCGCTGGGCGACGGCGGCGCCGTCACCACCAGCGACGACGCGCTGGCCGACAAGATCCGCACCCTGCGCAACTACGGCTCCAAGGTCAAGTACTACAACGAGGTGCCGGGCTATAACTCGCGCCTGGACGAGGTGCAGTCGGCGCTGCTGAGCGTCAAGCTGCCCAAGCTGGACGGCGACAACGCCAAGCGCCGCGCCATCGCCGCCATCTACCAGCGCGAGCTGGCCGGCATCCCCGGCCTGGCGCTGCCGCACGTGCCGGAATGGGCCGAGCCGGTGTGGCACGTGTACGTGGTCCGCCACGCCGGTCGCGACGCGCTGGCCAAGGCGCTGGCCGAACAGGGCATCGGCACCATCGTCCACTATCCGGTGCCGCCGCATTTGCAGCCGGCCTACGCCCACCTGGGCTACAAGCCGGGCGACTTCCCGCTGGCCGAGGCCATCCACAAGGAAGTGCTGAGCCTGCCGATGGGGCCGACCATGAGCGAGGCCGACGCGCTGACCGTCTGCGCCGCCGTCCGCCAGGCGCTGGCCAAATAAAAAAACAATAGAAGTCCAACAACAGGAGGAGACCAGCATGATACATCCCAGCGCATCCGTTTCACCGCAAGCCATCCTGGGCGCCAATGTCAGCATCGGCGCGTTCACCATCGTCCATGAGAACGTGCACATCGGCGACAACACGGTGATCGACAGCTTCTGCGAAATCGGCTACCCCAGCCCGCTGGCCGAGGGCCTGCCGCTGGTGATCGGCGCCGACTCGCGCATCCGCTCGCACTCCATCCTGTACGCCGGCTCGACCTTCGGCGCGCGCTTCATCACCGGCCACCGCGTCACCGTGCGCGAGAAGACCACCGCCGGCGTCAACTTCCAGCTCGGCACGCTGAGCGACATCCAGGGCGATTGCAGCATCGGCGACTACGTGCGCTTCCACTCCAACGTCCACATCGGCAAGATGTCCAAGGTCGGCAACTTCGTCTGGATCTTCCCGTACGTGGTGCTGACCAACGACCCGCATCCGCCCAGCGACGTGCTGCTCGGCTGCGAGATCGGCGACTACGCGGCGGTGGCCACCATGAGCGTGGTGCTGCCCGGCGTCAAGGTCGGCAGCGGCGCGCTGGTGGCCGCGCACAGCATGGTCGGGCGCGACGTGGCGCCGGACACCGTGGCCGGCGGCAGCCCGTCGAAATACATCTGCGACACCAGCAAGATCAAGCTCAAGGACGGCACCGACCGCCCGGCCTACCCCTGGACCAGCCACTTCCGGCGCGGCTACCCGGCCGACGTCACGGCCGGCTGGGACATTCCACCTTCACCCCGTTCGGAATCGTTATGAACCAACAACTGCACCAGTTCCTCGAACAATACGGCGCCACCGACGGCGTGCTCTACCTGGGGCATGCCGGCCTGCTGGCCGTCATCGGCGGCAAGAAGATCCTGTTCGACCCCATCATCGAGTCGCAGCCCTACGGCGACTCCTGGGTGTTCTTCCCGCCGCAGCTGGACGACCCGGCGCTGTACGACGTGGACGCCGTGATCGTCTCGCACATCCACCAGGACCACTACGACCTGCCGTTCCTGCGCGCGCTCAAGCCGTCGGTCAAGGTCGCCATCGTCGGCCAGCGGCCGTCGTTCGAGGCCGACATCCAGGCCAACGCCGACCGTCCGATCACCATCATCGAACCGGAAACGGTGACCGAGCTGCTGCCCGGCGTGAAGGTGTTCGGCGTCACGCACGACAGCAACGGCATCGACTCCTCGGTGATCGCCTACAACGACCGCTTCTGCATCTACCACGGCAACGACAACTACCTGAAGCCGGCCACGATGGCCAAGTTCACCACGGTCGGCGTCGACATCGACGTGGCCTGCATCCCGTACGCCTACATCCACTGGTATCCGTTCCTGATGGAGTACCCGCAGGACAAGCTGCACGAGAAGCAGATCGAGAGCGAGCGCCTGGTCAATATGTACCAGGACGACTGCCTGAACGTGATCGACATCCTCAAGCCGAAAGTGGTGATCCCGTTCGGCGCCAACCTGCTGATCGACGACGGCAATATGCACTCGGAGATCAACATGGCGGTGCGCACGCCGGTGGAATTCGCCGCCTACGCGCGTGCGCGCCGGCCGGAGCTGGCCGAGGTGGTGCTGCCGATGCTGGCCGGCGACTACGCGGGCAAGCCGGACGGCAAACTGGCCGTCACCATGCAGCGCGTCTACACCGTTGAAGAGTACCGCGACGCCGCCAACGATTTCCTGCGCTCGCGCCCGGCCAAGACGGTGCGCACCGACTGGCAGCAGGTCGACCTGGACGGCTTCCTGGCCGTGCTGCGCACCCGCCTGGAGGTGTGCGACACGCCGATCGACAACGTGCTGCAGTTCGAGCTGACCTACCTGGGCCAGCCCATCCTGGTCGAGATCGACTGCATGAACTACGTCCCCACCATCGTGCCGGCCTTCGCCACCGGGCGCAATGTGCACCGCTTCCGCCTGGACGAGATCTCGTCGGCCGAATGGCTCAACGGCAAGCGCTTCGAGGAGATCATCGGCATGCGCCGCTTCACGCTGATGCGCGAGCCGAACCTGTACCTGCCCGACGTGCTGAAAATCTTCAACACCGTTGTCTAGCGTGCGGCCCATGAACCTCGGCGCGACACCCCACACGCAATGGCTCAAGCAGGCGGCGCGCGGCAACATGACCATCCCGCAGCTGTTCGACGCCGCCGCCGCGCTGCAAAAGCAGGGCCAGCCGCAGCAGGCGATCGCGCTGTACCGCTGCTGGATCGAGCACGGCGCCCGCCAGCCGCTGTTGTACGCGGCCTGGTTCAACCTGGGCGCGCTGCTGGCCGCCGACTCCGACGACGCCGGCGCCGAGGCGGCCTACCGCAAGTGCATCGCCTTGCAGCCGCGCTTTGTCGAAGGCCGGCTCAACCTCGGCACCTTGCTGGAACGCCAGGGCCAGCCGGAGGAAGCGCTGGCCATGTGGCGCACCATCCTCGGCCCGGCCGTCAAGCTGGACCAGAAAGCCCAGCGCACGCAATACCTGCAAACCCTGAACAACCTGGGCCGCCTGCTGGAAATCCGGAAGCAGTACCCGGAGGCCGAAGCCATGCTGGCGCAAAGCCTGACCGTGGAGCCGGACCAGCCGCACGTGATGACGCACTGGGTCCACCTGCGCCAGAAGCAGTGCCACTGGCCGACCTGGAGCGGCCTGCCGCACATCAGCCGCCGCCAGATGGAGGACGGCGCCTCGGCGCTGGCCATGCTGAGCCTGACCGACGATCCGGCGCTGCAAGCGGCCGCCGCGGCCCGCTTCGTGGCCGAAAAGCTCGACACCACGGTGCCGTCGCTGACCGGCCCGGCCGGACAGGGCTCCCGCTACGGCCATGAGCGGCTGCGGGTCGGCTACCTGTCGTCCGACCTGTGCTCGCACGCGGTGTCCATCCTCACCGCCGAGCTGTACGGCCTGCACGACCGCAGCCAGTTCGAGGTCTACGCCTTCAGCTGGAGCCGCGAGGACGGCTCGCCGCTGCGCGCCCGCGTGGTGGCCGGCATGGACCATTACATTCCGATTCACGCGCTGAGCGACGAGCAGGCCGCCCGCCTGATCCGCGCCCACGAGATCGACATCCTGGTCGACCTGCACGGCCTGACCTCCGGCGCGCGCCCGCAGATCCTGGCCTACCGCCCGGCGCCGGTGCAGATGACGTGGCTGGGCTTCCCCGGCAGCACCGGCCTGCCCGGCGTCGACTACGTGATCGCCGACGAATTCCTGATCACGCCGGAGATGGCCAAGGACTTCACCGAGCAGCCGCTGTACCTGCCGGACACCTTCCAGATCAACGACCGCCAGCGCCTGATCGGCAACAAGCCGACCCGCGCCAGCGTCAAGCTGCCGGAGGACGCGTTTGTCTTCTGCTCGTTCAACAACAGCTACAAGCTCAAGCCCGAGCTGTTCGCGCACTGGATGAACATCCTGCGCCGCGTGCCGGGCAGCGTGCTGTGGCTGGTGGCCGACACGCCGCTGGTGGCCGAGAACCTCAAGCGCCACGCCACCGAAGCCGGCATCGCTGCCGAACGGCTGATCTTCGCCGAACGCGCGCTGCCGGCCGACTACCTGGCGCGCTACCAGCTGGCCGACCTGTTCCTGGACACCTTCCCGTTCAACGCCGGCACCACCGCCAGCGATGCGCTGTGGGCGGGCCTGCCGCTGCTGACCTGCGCCGGGCCGACCTTCGCCTCGCGCATGGCGGGCAGCCTGCTGCGCGCGGTGGACCTGCCGCAGCTGATCACCTACAACTTCACCGACTACGAAGAGAAAGCGGTGGCGCTGGCGCACGACCCGGCCGCCATCGCCGCCATGAAGCGCCAGCTGGTCGACAACCGCCTGAGCTGCGCGCTGTTCGACACGCCGCGCCTGGTACGCAACCTGGAAGCGGCCATGCGGCGCGTGGCGCTGCCCGCAACCGCCGCCGCAAGCGCAACCGCTGCAACCCACACGACGAAAGCCCCCATGAATATCGACCAGATTCCGATGATCGCCGTGTCCTACAACGCGCCCGACCTGATCGCCTCGCTGCTGGGCACGTTCCGCCAGTTCTATCCCGATAATCCGGTCACCATCATCGACGGCTCCACGCCGGAGATCGCCGCGCAGATCGCGCCGATCGCCGCCCAATACCCGGGCGTGCGCTTCATCCCGTTCGGCTACAACATCCACCACGGCCCCGGCATGGCGTGGGCCATCGAGAACCTGGAGCTGTCCGGCCAGGTGCTGTTCCTCGACTCCGACGTCGAGATCCTCAAGCGCGGCTTCCTCGAATCGCTGGTGGAGAACCTCGAGCCGCACATGTACGGCGTCGGCAACGTCACGCCGGTCAACGCCGACGGCCAACCGCATGGCGCGGGCAGCATGCCCTACCTGCACCCGGCCTGCATGCTGACCAACATCGAGGTGGTGCGCCAGTGGCCGCTGCCGGTCAAGCACGGCGCGCCGATGCTGCCGCCGATGGTGGCGATGGCGCAGGCCGGCCAGAGCGACCGCCTGATGCGCAACATCGCCTGGGTCAACAACGACTTCAGCGACCAGCCGGCGCAGCGCATCTTCATCCGCCACGACTGGCAGGGCACGGTGCGCCGCACCGGCGGCTACCACTACGACAAGCCCGCCGCCACCGTGCAGATCAACCAGCAGCTGCTGGACTTCGCGCCGGCCGCGGTCAAGGTGGTGCAGCTGGGCTGCGGCGACGGCGCCTTCGCCAAGGCCTACAAGCAGCGCCACCCGCTGTGCAACTACACCGGCATCGAGCGCGACGCCATCGCCGCCGAGCAGGCGCGCGCGCACTGCGACTTCGTCTACAGCCAGGACATCGAGACCGCGGACCCGCAGCGCGAGCGCCAGGTGGCGCAGGCCGACCTGTGGGTGCTGGACGGCGCGCTGGAACGCGTGCGCGATCCGCTGGCCGTGCTCAAGGCCATCCGCGCCAGCATGGCGCCGGGCGGCACGCTGGCGCTGTCGGTGCGCAACCTGCAGCACTGGAGCGTGCAGGTGCGCCTGAACATGGGCGACTTCCGCTACCGCGCGGACGGCGTCATGCAGCCGGACGAGCTGCACGGCTTCACGCGCGGCTCGCTGCTGGAGCTGCTGGACCAGGCCGGCTTCCGCATGAGCGGCGGCATGCCGGTGGTCTTCAACGAGCCGGGCCGCGAGGCCTTCCTGCCCATCCTGCGCCAGCTGGCCCAGGCCAGCGGCAGCGATCCCGAGCTGGCGGCGCAGGACGCGCTGGCGCAACGCTACCTCATCACCGCCGTGCCGGCCTGACGCCATGCGAGTGCTCATCATCGGCGGCTCCAACTCGCTGCTCAAGGACGGCTACGTCACCCACCTGGCGCACTCGCTACAGGGCTACACCGAGCCCGACATCGTGCAGATCTCGGTCGGCGCCACCACCTCGCTGTCGGCCATCGGCCGGCTGTACGAGACCTACGACGGCAAGCCGGTGGACGTGGTGCTGTACGAGTATTCGATCAACGACACCGGCCACTTCGCGCCGCGCCCCGGCGGCGCCGAGTCCTGGCTGTTCTGCTTCCACCTGGTGCTCAAGGCCGCCGCCCAGCTGTACCCGGCGGCGCATTTCGTGCCGCTGGTGCTGGCGCAGCAGCAGCACTTCTCGTCGGCCGCGCCGCATCCGATCTACGACGCCCAGCTGCGCGCCTTCGAGCAGCTGGCCCTGCCGGTGATCGACGTGCGCGCCGCGCTGTCGTCGCTGTTCCTGGGCCGCGCGCCGGACTGGCTGTACCGCGACCCGGCCCACTACGACACGCCGCACGCCACCTCCATCGTCGGCGCCATCGTCGCGCAGCGGCTGCTGACGCTGGCGGCGCAGCACGCCGAGCCGCTGTCGGTCACGGCGGCGCGGCTGCAGGCGGTGTCGCCGTTCGCCAAGTTGAGCGCGATGTACCTGCCCGGCCGGAACCTGCAGCAGTTCACCACCGGCCCGGTGCAGCCCGGCCACACCGGCAACCGCCTGATGCAGCTGGACTACCTGCGCATGCTGCCCGGCAGCCGCCTGGAACTGAACAGCGAGATGTTCCCGCTGGCGCTGTTCCTGAAATCCGATCCGCACCACGACGCGCTGCAACTGGAGCTGAGCAGCGACGACGGCCTGGCCTTCAACGCCCGCGTGGCCACCCGCCACGCCGACACCGAGACGCTGCCCTTCGTCTACTCCAGCATTCCGCTGCCGCTGCTGTGGAGCCACAGCCTGCTGCGCCCGTACGGCGCCAGCCGGCTGGCGGTGTCGGTGCCGGAGCAGGCCGGCGGCGCGCAGACCGGCTTCGACTGCTACGCGCCCGGCCTGCCGGACGCGCCCGAGCGCTACCTCGACCTGGTCGGCGTGCTGATGCTGGCCGAGCAGCACTGACGCCACGCCAACCGACCGGAGCCCGCCCATGTCCCAGCAACTGCAAAAGGCTATGGCGGCCGGTAACCTGGCCGAGGCGGGCACCTTGGCGCTGGCTTTGGCCCGGCTGGGCGAGCTGGCCATCATCGACCTGATCGGCCTGGCCGGCCTGCTGACCGCGCAGGGCCGGACCGAGCAAACCATCTCGCTGTACCAGCTGTGGCTGGAGCATTGCGACTCGCCGCTGGAATACGTGACCTGGTACAACCTGGCCGTGGTGCAGCTGCAGGCCGGCGACGAGGCCGGCGCCGAGCGCGGCTACCGGCAATCGCTGCGGCTGCGTCCCGGCTTCACCGAGAGCCAGTTGGGACTGGGCGCGCTGCTGGAGCGCCAACGCCAGCCGGAAGCGGCGCTGGCGCAGTGGCGCGCCGCGCTGGACGACCTCGACGCCGCGGCGGCCGTGTCGCCGGTCTTGCAGATCCGCTTGTACAACAACATCGGCCGGCTGGCCGAGGCGCAGGGCGACCTGCCGCAGGCCGAGCAGGCGCTGCTGCACAGCCTGCAACTGGACCCGCGCCAGCCGCTGATCGCGCCGCAGTGGCTGAACCTGCGCCAGAAGCTGTGCGCGTGGCCGGTGTACGGCTTCGTGCCGGGCCTGAGCGAAAGCGCGCTGCGCCACGCCACCTCGGCGCTGGCCATGCTGGACCTGAGCGACGACCCGGCGCGCCAGCTGGCCGCCGCGCAGCGCGAGGTGCGCG
>NZ_WWCX01000219.1:0-2455 GCF_009857655.1 Duganella vulcania | reverse complement strand
CGTGGGCGGGCCCCGCCACGGCCGGCGCCGTTGCGGCCGCACCCGAGCCGGACCGCTCACCGCTGGTCAAGGTCGCCGATGGCCGCATGCTGGCGCCGGACATCGCCCGCATCGTCAACCACGGCGAACTGCTGGTCGCCATGCTGAGCACCGACAACCCGCCATTTTTCTCCGTCAAGAACGGCGGCCTGGTCGGCACCGACATCGACCTGGCGAAATCGATCGCCTCCGAACTCGGCGTATCGGTACGCTTCGACCGCAGCTACAAGACCTTCGACAGCGTGGTCGAGGCGGTGGCGGTGGGCAAGGCCGACGTGGCCGTCAGCCGGCTGGGCCGTACGCTCAAGCGGGCGCAGATGGTGCACTTCTCTATCTCCTACATCAAGCTGGGCCACGCGATGCTGATCAACCGCATGCGCTTCGCCCAGCTGGCCGGCGACCGCACCTTGCCGCAGGTGGTGCGCGACTACACCGGCACCCTGGGTGTGATGGCCGGTTCGTCGTGGGAAGAGTTCGGCCGCCGCAATTTCCCCAAGGCCAAGCTGGTCAAGTATCCCGGCTGGCCCGAGCTGATCGAGGCGACCAAGAAGGGCGAGGTGACGGCGGCCTACCGCGACGAGATGGAGGTGGTGCAGCTGCTGCGCGAGGAACCGGGTCTGGCGCTGACCCTGCGCACCGTCACCTTCAGCGACCTGGAGGCGCCGCTCAGCGTGATCGTCGGCATCCGCGACCTGACCCTGCTGTCCTTCGTCAACGAGTTGATCGCGCAGCGGCCCGTGCAGCCCACGGCCAAAAGCGTGCTCCGGGCCCTCAAATAAGGAAACCACGTGGACGCTCCCATCAGCATGCAACGCTTCCAGCAGTGGGCCCTGAACCCATGGACCGTGGTCGGCTGCGTGCTGGCCGGCGGGCTGCTGGGCTGGGCGACGCCGTCGCTGTCGCGCTACCTGGGCGTCGTGGGCGTGGTGTATGTCGACCTGCTGAAGATGATCGTGCTGCCGTTCATGATCTCGGCCGTCATCTTCAGCCTGCAGAACCTGTACCGTGACGGCGGCGCGGCGCGCATCTTCAAGCGGGTGGTGGTGGTGTTCATCGCCTTCTCGATGGTGGTGGCGGTGACGGCGACGCTGTCCTCGCTGCTGGTGCGGCCGGGCGGCAACCTGCCGGCCGAGACGCGCGCGGCGCTGGGCAAGATCATCAGCGCCGACGGCGAGAGCAGCAACACCGAAATGGCGCTGCGCGAGGAGCCCGCGCCGCCGCACCGGACCGAGCTCAAGGACGTATTGCAGTCGCTGATCCCGCAGAACATCTTTGCCTCGCTGGCCAACGGCGAAACGCTCAAGGCGCTGGTGTTCGCGCTGCTGTTCGGCTTTGCGGCTGGCCAGGTGCCGAGCCGCATCTCGGGCGGCCTGCACCAGGCGCTGGAGACCGTCTACCAGGCCTGCCAGACGCTGACGCGCTGGGTCAACCTGCCGGTGCCGTTCGTGCTGGTGTGCATGGCGGCCAGCCAGGTGGCGCAGACCGGCCTGCAGCCGATCGCGGCGATGGCCGGCTTCGTGATCCTGTTCCTGCTGGTGTCGGGCCTGCTGATGGGGATGGCGATGGCGCTGATCAGCCGCCGTGCCGGCGTGCCGTACGGCGCCGTGATGTCCGCCATGCGCGAGCCGTTCGCGCTGGGCGTGGCCACCAACAACAGCGCCACCTGCATGCCGGCCATGGTCAGCGGCCTGGTCGAGCAGCTGCAGTTCGCGCGGGCGCGGGTCGAGCTGCTGGTGCCGCTGAGTATCTCGCTGCTGCGGGTCGGCGCGGTCGCGTATTTCGTCTGCAGCACCCTGTTCATCGCCGCGCTGTACGGACGCCCGATGTCGGCGCTGGACCTGGGCGTGCTGGTGCTGGTGTCGGTGCTGTCCGGGTTTGCCTCGGCCGGCATGGCCGGCGTGGTGACGGTGTCGCTGGTGGGCACCATCTGCAACTACCTGTCGCTGCCGTTCGAGGCCGCCTTCATCCTGCTGATGGCGGTCGATCCGATCTGCGCCATGGCGCGCACCGCCGTCACCGTGATCTGCAGCTGCGCCGCCGTGGCCAGCATCTGCGCCGAACCCGTCAAGCTCTAGCGCCCATCATGCAGACACTCGTCAAACCCGCCATGTTCCAGCTCAGGGATATTTTCCACCACCCGGCCACGCTGCTGGGCGCGATGCTGCTGGGCGGCTGGACCGGCACGCTGTTCCCCGGCAGCGCGGCGCTGCTGGCGGCGGTGTCGGCGCTGTACCTGTCGCTGATCCAGATGGCGGCGCTGCCGTTCGTGATCCTGGCGGTTTACTTCGGCCTGCAGCGCCTGCCGTCGGAACCGGGTTCCGGCGCGCGGCTGGCGCGGCTGGCGGCCATGTCGCTGCTGGCGATGCTGCTGTGCGCGGTGGTGGGCGTGCTGGTGGCGGGCCTGGGCGGCGCCGGC
>NZ_WWCX01000218.1:0-2492 GCF_009857655.1 Duganella vulcania | reverse complement strand
ATCCCGAACAGGACCGTGAAACAACTCTGCGCCGATGATAGTGCTGCAACCAGTGTGAAAGTAGGTTATCGTCAGGCTAGTTATACTAAAAAGCCCACCAAGTGATCTTGGTGGGCTTTTTTTCGTCCATAAATCTCATGGCGTAGAGGCATAGCCCTGCGGCCAGAGGCGGGCCGCAGGGCTATGTAAGCTTCGAGCCGTCAATAGCCGAAGACGAGCTTTATTTGACGCAGGCAGCGTCAGAACTGGTAGCGCACGCCGAACGAGATCAGTGAGACTTCGCTCTTGGTGAGGTAGCTGCCTTCCAGGCTTACCGACCAGCTGCGGTTGAAGGCGTAACGTGCGCCCAGGCCGACCATCGGATCGGTATCGGTGCGGTCGCCCATCGAGGAGCGGGTAGCTTTCATTGTCGTGCGTCCGACACCGGCGCGGCCGAACAAACTGAAGTGGGAGTCGAGCGGCAAGGTGCCCATCAGCGCGATGCCGTAATGGCTATCCGGGTAATAACCTGCCTCGGACAAAAAACCGCGGAAGGGGGAGAAGCTCAGGCTGCGCGTATAGACTTCGAAACCAAAGTTGGGCGTGTACTGGTAGCCGGCGGCAGCGCCCAGCGAGATGTCGTTGCTGCTGTCGGCATATTTCGATGAAACGGAGGCGCGGGCCATGTCGACACCGACATATACGCCTGGTTCGAAGGAAGCCGCAAATGCGGGCGCGGCGGCACCCAGTAACGCAAGCGCCGCAGCGCCGCAAAGGATAGATCGCATATTACTCCTGATGAAAAATGCAGCATTGGCGGATTTGCAATGCTGCCATCGCCGCATACTATCCGGTTATTGTTTTTAAATCAACCTTCGTGACATCTGGGGCGGCCTAAGGAAAACTTGTCATTTGCGCCGGCCGCACCGTCAGATGACGCCGCATGGCGTTGGCTTCCTCGCCAGGGCTACGGCCAAAGTAGCGTTTGAACTCGCGGCTGAATTGGGACGGGCTCTCGTAGCCGACTTGGGCCGACGCCGCCTGGGCAGTCATGTCATTACGCGCCATCAGGAGCCGGGCCTGGTGAAGGCGGGCCGATTTCAAATACTGGATCGGCGAACATTGCGTCACCGCCTTGAAATGCACATGGAAGGCCGGCACGCTCATGCTGGCCTCGGCCGCCAGCGTGCCAACGTCGATGTCGGCGGCGTAGTCAGCGTGGATGCGGCGTAGCGCCTTGGCGATCCGTCCGAACTGCCCCTGGCTGGTCAGCGCCGCGCGCATTGCCGCGCCTTGCTCCCCCATCAGCACGCGATAGCAAATTTCACGCACAATGCCGGGGCCGAGCACGCGCGCCTCCAGGGGCGAGTTCAGCGCTTCAAGCAGGCGCAACACGGTCTCGCTCAGGCGCTCATCCATGCGCGTGGTCATCATGCCCTTGGGCATGGCGGGCAGCTCGTTCTGGATCTGATCGATGGCGAACATCAGATCGGCCAGGGTGGTGCGGTCGACCCGGATCGACAACCCCAGGAAGGGTTCTTCCTCAGTGGCCTCGGTGGCGCTGGTGAAGGGCATAGGAACCGCCACCACCAGATAATGGTCCGCGTCGAATTCCAGCACATCGTTGCCGAAATAGGCGCGCTTGCGCCCCTGCAGCACGATGGCAATGCAAGGATCGGACATGGCTGGCGTCTTGGTGGTGCTGCAGTTCGAGCGCGTCAGGCGTACGTCGTCCAGCGCCGTCAAGGTATAACCCTCGGCATGCGCTAGCTGTTGATGTAGGGCGATCATGCGTTTCACGCAGGCTCCTTCAATTCACTGATGAATAGGAATGATCCATGATTCTCCACATCGTCGCTACCAATGTCCTGCGCTTTTATAGGATTAGGCAATAAGTGCATAGGCATGTGCATTCGCAGCATTTGCTTGAGGCCGTAAGATGCAGCCTGGTGTTATTGCTTTGAAGGGAGCGCGTCATGACAGCAGCTATTCAAACACATCGAAAGGTGATCCTGATTGCCGGCGCCTGCCGGGGAAGCGGTCCGGCGACGGCGCGCCAGCTGGCTGGCGAGGGACACCACGTCGTGCTCGGTGCGCGCCGCTCCAGCAAACTTACCGCTTTGGTTACCGAGATCCGCAAGGCTGGTGGGTCGGCCGAGTGGTATGCGCTGGACGTCAGCCAGCCGGCCGAGATGCGCGAATTCCTGGCATTTGCCGAGGATGTACACAAGCGCGTGGACGTTGTCATCCATAACGCATGATGAGCGTGAAGAAAGTCCTTGTCAATTTGGGTGAGCATTTGCTATAGTTCGCCCCCTCGCAGAACACAGCACATGTTGCTGAGTGAAGCGGGAAAAAGAAAGGCTTGACGAGATAAACGAAACAGTTCATAATCTTGCCTCTTCGCTGATGAACACAACGCTTCTTCAGCAAGCAGTACCGAATAAAGTTCTTTAAAAATTAACAGTCGATAAGTGTGGACGTTTGATGAAAGTGCACAGCAGACTAGTTCT
>NZ_WWCX01000217.1:0-2527 GCF_009857655.1 Duganella vulcania | reverse complement strand
CGCGCGGCCAACGCCGCCGGCGCGATCTCCGCCGCCTCCGGCGCCAGCGGCGTGACCGCCAGCGCCGCCGGCGGCACGCTGACATTGAGCGCGGCGGACGGCCGCGATATCGTCATCACCGAATCGAACGCCGGCAGCGCGGCCTCGCTGGGCCTGGCATTGGGGAGCAACAAGGGTACGGTCACCGTGACCGAGGCCGCGCGGCCGGGCGCGCATTCGATGAGCATCGGTGGCGCCAATCCGGCCAAGGCGGGCCTAAGCGCGGGCAAGCAGGCGTCGGTCATCGTCGGGCCGCCGCAGCTGGTGCTGCAGGATGTGTACAGCGGCGGCGAGCCGGTGCAGGATTTGTCCAACTTCAGCGGCGCCAGCGCGGCGCTGGACTACTTCGACGGCAAGATAGACGAAGTGACCACCATCCGCGCCATGCTGGGCGCGACCAGCAACCGCTTGTCGGCGGCGGCCAGCAACGCCGAGACCGGCGCCAACAACCTGGCGGCGGCGCGCTCGCGCATCCGCGACACCGACTACGCCAGCGAGACCGCGCAGCTGACCCGCGCCAGTATCCTGCGCGAGGCGGGCGCGTCGATGCTGGCGCAGGCCAACGCCCAGCCGCGCAACGCGCTGATGCTGCTGCGCTGATTACTGCTGAACCGCTTCCGGCGCCGACACGTGGCCGACCCGGTAGCGCTGCTCGTTCGGCAGCGGCGGCAGCGCCGGTTCGCCGCGCCACAGGCACAGGCGCACGATGCTCCAGTTGCCCGGCTCGAAGCCGATCACCACCGCCAGCGCGCCGCATTCGAGCGCGTGGCGAGCGTGCTGTTCCTCCCGCTGCCGCAGCTGCGCCAGGTCGCTGTGGGGCGCGATTGCCTCGACGCTGCGGGTGGCGTGGCGCGCCTGCCTGATGCCGGCGCCAACGCTGGCGTGCCACGGCGTCCAGGTGCGCACCGACGGCCAGCCGAAGGCCTGCGCCACGCCGGCGAATCCGGGGCCGTTGAGGAAGTCGTGCATGCCGGTCTCGCTGTGCCACAGGTAGAACGGCGCGTACAGGTTCTCTTTCGATTCGCCGCGCTCGGCGTACAGGTAGGCCTTGAACGCCAGGTGCGGCAGGCGGTCCAGCAGCGGGCCCTTGCTGCTGATGCGCTCGCGCACGATGGCCATGTCGTAGTCGGCCGGCAGCGCGAAGCTGTACTGCATCGCGATCATGCCGGCCTCCACAGGCTGGCGGCCGGCGCGCCGCCGCTGAAGGACCAGTCGTCGCCCTGCGAGCTCGACACCACCACCATCACATCCTGCGGCCGCAGGCCCGGCGCCTCGGCCAGTAGCTCGACCAGGCGGCGGTAGAAGGCCTGCTTCATCTCGGTGCTGCGCGGCTTGCCGATGGTGATGTTGATCAGCACGAAGTCGTCGGAGCGCGGGCCGGACGGGCTTTCGTAGTCGCGGTCGAAGACCAGCTCGTGCGGCTCGTGTTGGTGGATCATCTGGAAGCGGTCCTTGGCGGGCACGTTGAAGGCCTCGACCATGGCGCGGTGCAGGCTGTTCGACAGCGCGGCCAGGTACTCGGGGGATTTCCCTTTCAGCAGGGAGATGCGGCTCATGGGCATGATGTTTCCTCCAGTTGTTTGAACACGTTGATGGCGGAGGCGGCGGTCGGCCAGCCGGAATAAAACGCCAGGTGGGTAATCAGTTCGGCGATCTCGTCGCGCGTGACGCCGTTGTCGCGCGCCCGTTGCAGATGGAAGGGCAGCTGCTCGACCCGGTTCATCGCGATCAGCGCCGAGACAGTGATGACGCTGCGGTCCCGCTGCGACAAGCCCGGCCGCTGCCAGACGTCGTCGAACAACACCTTGTCGGTCAATTCCGCCAGCTTGGGGGCGTGGCTGCCCATGCTTTGTTGTCCCGCCGTCGACGCCATGGCCTGCTCCTGTTTGATTTGACACGTCCACGATACCCGACTATCTTGATCCTGAAAATCAGGAATATTTTGATCAACAGTTCAAAAAAACGGGACGATGATGCGGCGAATTACGTTTGACCTGGATGTGCTGCGCACCTTTGTGACCGGCGTCGACCTGGGCAGCTTCGCCAAGGCGGCCGACCGGCTGGGCCGGTCCACCTCGGCCGTCAGCGCGCAGCTGAAAAAGCTGGAGGACCAGCTGGGCATGCCGGTGCTGCGCAAGGAAGGGCGCGGCATGGTGACGACCTCGGCCGGCGAAGCGCTGCTGGGCTACGCGCGCCGCTTGCTGGAGCTGAACGACGAGGCGGCCACGGCGGTGCGCGGCGCCGAGCTGGCCGGCAGCGTGCGGCTGGGCATGCAGGAGGATTTCGGCGAGCACACGCTGACCGAGGTGCTGGGCCGCTTCGCGCGCGTGCACCCCAAGCTGCGCATCGAGGCCTGCGTGGCGCGCAATGCCGACCTGATGGCGCAGATGGCGGCCGACGAGCCGTTCATGCTAGATCGGGGGGGCGACGTGGCGGGAAACTGCGTTGCAATTAGTGTGGCGCTCGGTGGTTGCCGGGTCTTGAAAAA
>NZ_WWCX01000216.1:0-2589 GCF_009857655.1 Duganella vulcania | reverse complement strand
CCTGGCGCGCGACGGCGCGGCCCGGATCGTGCTGCTCGGCTCGCCCAAGGACCAGCCGGCCTGCGCCGAGGTGGCGGCCGGCATCGCCGGCGGCGCCGTGTTCAACCTGGCCGGCGCCACCAGCCTGGCCGAGGCCATCGCGCTGATCGCCGGCAGCGCCGCCGTGGTGGCCAACGATTCCGGTTTGCTGCACATCGCCTCGGCGCTGAACCGGCCGGTGGTGGCGCTGTACGGCCCCACCGACCCCGGCCACGCGCCGCCGTTTTCCGACCTGGCGGCCTCGCTGTCGCTGCGGCTGGACTGCGCGCCGTGCAAGCAGCGCGAGTGTCCGCTGGGGCACCAGGACTGCATGGTCAAGTTGACGCCGGAGCTCGTATGGCACAGCCTGCAACCGATGCTGCCCGCGCCTTGACCGGCGCGGCACGCCTGATTTGCCGAATAGCCGCGCCCGCCGGCCATGTCGCCCATGTTTAAGCGCTATACGATCACTTTCTGGGCCACGCTGTTTGTCGGCGTGGTCTGCCTGTCGCTGGTGGCGGTCGACGTCTGGCGCAGCCTGATCGCGCGCGAGGCCCAGCTGCAGGAAATGCAGCGCCTGGCCTCCAACGTGGCGCGCGCGATGGCGCAGCAGGCCGACGACACCATCAAGGCCGCCGACACCGCGCTGGCCGACATCGTCGAGCGCATCGAGGCCGACGGCCTGGGCGCGCCGCAGCTGGTGCGGGTGCGCCGGCAGATGCAGGCGCACGTGGCCAACCTGCCGCAGCTGGCCGGCCTGTTCATGTATGACGAGCGCGGCCAGTGGCTGGTCAATTCGCCCGCCGTGCTGGGCGCCTCGCTCAACAACGCCGACCGCGAATACTTCGAGTACCACCGCACCCACGCCGGACGCGGCCCGCACGTGGGCCTGCCGGTGGTCAGCCGCACCAGCGGCAAATGGATCATCCCGGTGTCGCGCCGCCTCGACAAGGCCGACGGCGGCTTCGGCGGCGTGGTGCTGGCCACGCTGGACATCGACTACTTCCGCCGCTACTACCAGAGCTTTGACATCGGCGCGCGCGGCGCGGTGGCGCTGATCTCCGGCCAGGGCGCGCTGATGCTGCGCCAGCCGTACGACGAGAAGCGGGTCGGCGTCAGCCTGGCCGACAGCACGCTGTTCCGCGCCTACCGCGCGCACAGCAGCGGCAGCGGCCTGTACGCCTCGTCGTACGACGGCGAGGTCCGCTACAACAGCTACCGCGGGCTGGAGCACTATCCGCTGTTCGTGACGGCCGCGCTGTCGCAGCAGGAGATGCTGGAGCAGTGGCGCCGCGACAGCTTCACGCGCTCGATCGGCGTGATCGTGCTGGCCGCGCTGCTGGGCTTTTTCGGCAAGCGGCTGGTGGACCAGATCAACCTGCGGGTGCAGGCCGAGGCCGAGCTGCGCCGGGCGCGCGACGCGCTGGAGGGCGCCAACCGCACGCTGGAGCGGCTGGCCATGCAGGACGGCCTGACCGGGCTGGCCAACCGCCGCCAGCTCGACGTCACCCTGGGCAACGAGTTCAGCCGCGCGATCCGGCACCAGGACACGCTGTCCTGCGTGATGATCGACGTCGACTACTTCAAGCAGTACAACGACCTGTACGGCCACGGCGCCGGCGACGATTGCCTGTGCGCCGTGAGCAAGCTGATCCGCGCGCTGACGCCCAAGCGGCCCGGCGACGTGGTGGCCCGCTACGGCGGCGAGGAAATCGCCATCCTGCTGCCCAACACCGGCCTGGAGGGCGCGGTCGCGGTGGCCGAGCGCATCCGGCAGGCGATCGCCGCGCTGCGGACGCCGCACCACGGCAGCCCGTTCGGCATGGTGACCGTCAGCGCCGGCGTGGCGGCGATGGCGCCGCGCCGGGGCGATGTCCCCGGCCAGCTGGTGGAGACGGCCGACAAGGCGCTGTACGCGGCCAAGTCGGCCGGCCGCAACCAGGTCAGCGCGGCCGCCGTGCCGGCGCCCTAGCGTTCGCTCATCTGGCGCAGCGCCGCGTGCGCCAGCGGCGGCGACACCAGGTGGGCGCCGTCGAATTCCCCATACTGCACCGCGTAACCTTCGCCGGCCAGGCGCATGGCGATGGCCTTGCCCCGTTCCACCGGCAGCACCCGGTCATGCTTGCCGTGGGCGATGAACACGCGCGGCATGCCGCTGCGCCGCAACGGCGACATGAAGCCGGGCGAGAAGGCGAAGATGTCGGCGAACAGGCCGCCGTTCATCAGGCCGACCGACAGCGCGTACGAGGCGCCGTCGGAGAAGCCGCCCAGCGCCACGGCGTCGGCGGCCACGTCGTAGCGCTGCATGGTCCACAGCAGCAGGCGGTCGATGAAGGCCAGGTCGGGGCCGTAGCCGCCGCGCAGGAAGTCCCAGCTGGTCGACAGCGCCTCGGGCAGCAGCAGCAGGAAGCGCTGCCGGGCCGCGTGCGCCAGCGCCAGCAGGTCGCCGCCGCCGTGCTGGCCGCCGGCGCCGTGCAGCAGCACCAGCAGCGGCAGCGGGGCGTCGTCGTCCTGCCGGGGCACGTACAGGCGGGCGTGGCGGTTATCCGGAAAGGCCAGCCGGTGCACGCC
>NZ_WWCX01000215.1:0-2613 GCF_009857655.1 Duganella vulcania | reverse complement strand
CGCCCACGCGCACGCGCACGGCCGCGCCGCGCGCGCCCAGCATCAGCAGCGGGAACAGCGCGTAATACCAGGTTTCGTTGGCCAGGCTCCACAGCGGGAAGTTGCCGCCGAACGCGGGCACGGCCAGCGTCTGCACGCCGGCCAGGTTGCCCAGCAGGGTGAGCAGCGACCACGGCTGGCCGCCGCCGACATCGGCGCTGGCGGCCAGCGTGCCGTCGGCCAGGCCGAGCAGCAGCATCAGCGCGAAGGCCGGCAGCAGCACGATCCACAGCCGGGTCAGGCGGTCGATGCCGTAGTCGCGCAGCGCGTGCGGGTGGCCGTAGCGGTCAAGCAGGCTGCCGCCGACCAGCCAGCCGCTCAACACGAAGAACAACACCACCGCCAGCTGCGCGAAGCCGGTCGCGAACGCCAGCGCCTGGTACCACAGCGGCGGATGCTCCAGCGTGCGCAGGCTTGGGAACACCTGCGCGCGCAGATGGGCGGCCGCCACCTGCAGCGCCGCCAGGCCACGCAGCAGCGCGATCCACGGCGACGGGTGGTCGCGCGGCGTCAGGCGGCTGTGCGCCAGCAGGCGCAGGCGCGCGGCCGGCGCCAGCAGCACCGCCAGCGTGCAGAACACGATGCGCAGGTCGCCGCCGAAGCTGCGCTCGCGCACGTAGCGCAGGTAGTATTCCAGCTTGATGGGCAGCACCTGCTGCAGGTAGGCCTGCTCGGGGTCGGCTGCGCGGCGCAGGATCTCGCCTTCGTCGCGGAAGCGGATCGCGGCCCAGTCGGTGATGCCGGGCGGGACCGACAGCACCAGCGCGCGCGCGGCCGGCGGATAGTGGGCCACGTAGCGCGGCACTTCGGGGCGCGGGCCGACCAGGCTCATCTGGCCGAGCAGCACGTTGAACAGCTGCGGCAGCTCGTCGAGCTTGTGCCGCCGCAGCAGGCGGCCGGCGCGGGTGGCGCGGGCGTCGTCGGCCAGCGAGAGCTGGCCGGCTTCCTCGGCCGAGGGCGCCATCGTGCGGAACTTGCAGATGTCGAAGGGGCGGCCGTGGCGGCCCACGCGGCGCTGGCGGAACAGCACCGGGCCGGGCGAGTCGCACTTGATCCACACGGCCAGCAGCAGCAACAGCGGCGCCAGCAGCACCAGCCCGGCCAGCGCGGCAGCCACGTCGAACAGGCGTTTGGCTAACATAGCAGCTCCCTGAGCGCGGTGATCACGCGGGCCTGGTCGGCGTCGCGCATGCGGGTGTATAGCGGCAGGGTCAGCAGTGTCGGCCAGCTGGCCTCGGCCTGCGGGAACTCGTCCGGTTGCAGCCGGTAGCGCTCGCGCCAGTAGGGCTGGCGGTGCAGCGGGATGTAGTGCACGCTGGTGCCGATGCCGCGCTCGGCCAGCAGTTCGATCAGGCGCTCGCGCGCCAGCGGGGCGTCGGCGCGCAGGCGCACCGGGTACAGGTGCCACGCGTGCTGGCTGCCGGGGCCGGCGTCCGGCGGCAACCGCAGTGGCAGGCCGGCCAGGCCCTCGCGATAACCGCGCGCCAGGTGCTGGCGGCGTTCCAGGAAGCGGCCGATCTTGCGCAGCTGCTGGCGGCCGATGGCGGCGGCGACGTCGCCCAGGTTGTATTTGTAGCCGGGCGCGACCACCTGGTAGAACCAGGCCGGGCGGCGCGAGGTGTAGCGCTCGAACGCGTCCTCGCTGATGCCGTGCAGGCGCATGGCGCGCGCGCGGCGGCACAGCGCGGGGTCGCGGCTGACCAGCATGCCGCCTTCGCCGGTGGTGATGGTCTTGTTGGCGTAGAAGCTGAACACGGTGGCGTCGCTGTCGAGCGTGCCGACCAGGCGGCCGTTGTGGATGGTGGGGAAGGCGTGGGCGGCGTCCTCCACCACGCGCAGGCCGTGGGCGCGCGCCAGCGCCAGGATGGCGTCCATGTCGCAGGCCAGGCCGCCGTAGTGCACCGGCAGGATGGCGCGGGTGCGCGGCGTGATCGCGGCTGCGGCGGCGGCCACGCTGATGCACAGGGTGGCGTCGTCGATGTCCACGCACACCGGGTCGGCGCCCAGGTAGCGCACCACTTCGGCGGTGGCGGTGAAGGTCATGGTCGGCACCAGCACCTCGTCGCCCGGGCCGATGCCCAGCGCCTCCAGCGCCAGGTGCAGGCCGGCGGTGGCGGAGTTGACCGCGATGGCCTCGACGCCGCCGCCGAGGTAGGCCGCGAATTCCTGCTCGAACTGGCGGCAGACCGGGCCGCTGGTGATCCAGCCCGAGCGCAGGCATTCAAGGACGGCCTCGGCTTCCTCGGGCCCGAGGTCGGGCACGGCGAACGGCAGGAAGCCGTCGTCGGGCGACTTGGTGGGCGGCGTCGGGGCGGGCGCGCACGGGCCGGGTGCCGATGGGGTGGCTGCGGGCATCACCGGTGTGGCTTGGGCGGGTGCGGATGGCGCCGGTGCGCACAGCGCGGTCGCGGACAGCGCGGGTGCGCACGTCGCGGGCGCAGGCATGGCGGGGGCGTGCAAGGGGCGGGACGGGGTCATCATGGTCTCCTCGGTGATGGGCGCTTCACGCGGGCGCGGCGCAGGCGGCCAGGAAGCGGCGCGCCAGGATGCGGTAGTCCAGCCGGTCGCGCGCGT
>NZ_WWCX01000214.1:1251-2617 GCF_009857655.1 Duganella vulcania | reverse complement strand
AACCTGCTAAGGTTATAGGGACAAGCCGTACGGGCAATTAGTATCAGTTAGCTTAATGCATTACTGCACTTCCACACCTGACCTATCAACGTCCTGGTCTCGAACGACCCTTCAAAGAGCTCAAGGCTCTGGGAAATCTCATCTTAAGGCAAGTTTCCCGCTTAGATGCTTTCAGCGGTTATCTCTTCCAGACTTAGCTACCCGGCAATGCCACTGGCGTGACAACCGGTACACCAGAGGTCTGTCCACTCCGGTCCTCTCGTACTAGGAGCAGCCCCCTTCAAATTTCCAACGCCCACGGCAGATAGGGACCAAACTGTCTCACGACGTTTTAAACCCAGCTCACGTACCACTTTAAATGGCGAACAGCCATACCCTTGGGACCGGCTACAGCCCCAGGATGTGATGAGCCGACATCGAGGTGCCAAACTCCCCCGTCGATATGAACTCTTGGGAGGAATCAGCCTGTTATCCCCAGAGTACCTTTTATCCGTTGAGCGATGGCCCTTCCATACAGAACCACCGGATCACTATGTCCTACTTTCGTACCTGCTCGACTTGTCAGTCTCGCAGTTAAGCACGCTTATGCCATTGCACTATTAGCACGATGTCCGACCGTACCTAGCGTACCTTCGAACTCCTCCGTTACACTTTAGGAGGAGACCGCCCCAGTCAAACTGCCTACCATGCACTGTCCCCGACCCGGATAACGGGCCAAGGTTAGAACCTCAAATGAACCAGGGTGGTATTTCAAGGATGGCTCCACGAGAACTGGCGTCCCCGCTTCAAAGCCTCCCACCTATCCTACACAGATTGATTCAAAGTCCAATGCAAAGCTACAGTAAAGGTTCATGGGGTCTTTCCGTCTAGCCGCGGGTAGATTGCATCATCACAAACACTTCAACTTCGCTGAGTCTCGGGAGGAGACAGTGTGGCCATCGTTACGCCATTCGTGCAGGTCGGAACTTACCCGACAAGGAATTTCGCTACCTTAGGACCGTTATAGTTACGGCCGCCGTTTACTGGGACTTCAATCAAGAGCTTGCACCCCATCATTTAATCTTCCAGCACCGGGCAGGCGTCACACCCTATACGTCCACTTTCGTGTTTGCAGAGTGCTGTGTTTTTATTAAACAGTCGCAGCCACCAGTTTATTGCAACCCGTTCGCCCTACTGAAGTAAATCAGCCAAGCTACAAGGGCGTACCTTTTCCCGAAGTTACGGTACCAATTTGCCGAGTTCCTTCTCCCGAGTTCTCTCAAGCGCCTTAGAATACTCATCTCGCCCACCTGTGTCGGTTTGCGGTACGGTCTCGTATGACTGAAGCTTAGAGGCTTTTCTTGGAACCACTTCCGATTGCTTCAGC
>NZ_WWCX01000214.1:0-1155 GCF_009857655.1 Duganella vulcania | reverse complement strand
CTGCCTCGTCCCACTCCCTTGAATTACGCGCCCGGATTTGCCTAAGCGCCTTCTATGAAGCAGAAACTGACTATTCCAACAGTCAGACAACCTTCCGCGATCCGTCCCCCCATCGCATCATACGACGGTGCAGGAATATTAACCTGCTTCCCATCAGCTACGCATCTCTGCCTCGCCTTAGGGGCCGACTCACCCTGCTCCGATGAACGTTGAACAGGAAACCTTGGGCTTACGGCGTGGGGGCTTTTCACCCCCATTATCGCTACTCATGTCAGCATTCGCACTTCTGATACCTCCAGCATCCTTTACAAGACACCTTCGCAGGCTTACAGAACGCTCTCCTACCATATGCTTACGCATATCCGCAGCTTCGGTGACTGGCTTAGCCCCGTTACATCTTCCGCGCAGGACGACTCGATCAGTGAGCTATTACGCTTTCTTTAAATGATGGCTGCTTCTAAGCCAACATCCTGACTGTTTTAGCCTTCCCACTTCGTTTTCCACTTAGCCAATCTTTGGGACCTTAGCTGGCGGTCTGGGTTGTTTCCCTCTTGACGCCGGACGTTAGCACCCGACGTCTGTCTCCCAAGCTCGCACTCATCGGTATTCGGAGTTTGCAATGGTTTGGTAAGTCGCGATGACCCCCTAGCCATAACAGTGCTCTACCCCCGATGGTGATACTTGAGGCACTACCTAAATAGTTTTCGGAGAGAACCAGCTATTTCCAAGTTTGTTTAGCCTTTCACCCCTACCCACAGCTCATCCCCTAATTTTTCAACATTAGTGGGTTCGGACCTCCAGTGCGTGTTACCGCACCTTCATCCTGGCCATGAGTAGATCACTTGGTTTCGGGTCTACACCCAGCGACTATCGCCCTGTTCGGACTCGATTTCTCTACGGCTTCCCGATCTGGTTAACCTTGCCACTGAATGTAAGTCGCTGACCCATTATACAAAAGGTACGCAGTCACGGAACAAGTCCGCTCCTACTGTTTGTATGCACACGGTTTCAGGATCTATTTCACTCCCCTCCCGGGGTTCTTTTCGCCTTTCCCTCACGGTACTGGTTCACTATCGGTCGATTACGAGTATTTAGCCTTGGAGGATGGTCCCCCCATATTCAGACAGGATTTCTCGTGTCCCGCCCTACTTGTCG
>NZ_WWCX01000213.1:0-2656 GCF_009857655.1 Duganella vulcania | reverse complement strand
TGCCGCGCCAGACGCTGGACGGCCGCGCCTCCGCGCTGCTGCGGGCCGCGCCGCTGCGCTCGGCCGCGCTGGTCGCGGCCCTCCTGCTGTGCGTGCTGAACATGGCCGCCGGCACCTACAACCCGTTTATTTACTTCCGTTTCTGATGATGACGTCTGCTTCCTCCACCGGCCCGCTGCGCCGGCACGCGGCCAAGATCGCGCTGGTCGCGCTGCTGTCCATCCCCGCCATCGTCGGCGGCATGCACGCGGTGCGCGACCGCCGCGGCGAGAACCGCGTGCTGGCCTCGCTGCCGGACCGGCCCACCGACTGGCCGTCGGCGCTGGCGCTGCCGCCCAAGCTCGACGCCTGGATCAACGACAACTTCGGCTTCCGCGCCGCGCTGCTGCAAGCCCACAACCGGCTGCGCTACCGCCTGTTCCACGAATTCCCGTCGATCCAGGTCGAGGCCGGCCGCCACGGCCGCATCTTCCTCAGCGCCCACGGCACCAACGTGCCGCGCTTCTCCGCCGTCAAGGCCGCCTGCGCGGGCGGCGAGGCCAAGCCCGGCACGCCGGCATACATCGGCCGCCTGTTCCATGACTTCCACGCGATGGGGCTGCGGCCGCAGATGATGATCGTGCCGTCGGCGCCGGTGGTGGTGTACGACGACCTGCCGGCCTGGCTGGCGCCGGTGTGCGCCTCGGCCGCGACGCCGGTGGCCGGCTGGCTCGCGTCCGGTGCCTTCGGCCCGGAGGCGCAGCCGTCGATCTACTATCCGCTGCAGGAGATGCGCGAGATCAGCCGGCGCGAGGTGGTGTTTCCCAAGCACTGGTTCCACTGGAGCGGCGCCGGCCTGGCCGAGGTCGCGCGCCTGACGCTGCCGCGCTTCGGCCGGCCGCCGGAGCCGGCCGCGCCGCCGCTGACGGTGGTCACGCTCGATGGCATCCCGTCCGACATCTCGGGCCTGTTCGCGGGCGTGCAGCTGAAGGGGCCGATCCAGGGCGTTGATTTCGCCGCGTCCGGCGTCGAGTCGTGCTACGGCGGGCGCTGCTTCCCCGAGTTCAAGGAATACGCCGAGACGCTGTACGACATCTCGCGCTTCCACAACCCGAAGGCGCCCAAGCGCCGGCTGGTGATGGTGACCGATTCGTTCGGCTCGAAGGTGGCCGGATGGTATGCGCGCTACTACTCGGATGTGGAGCAGGTGGCCACCAACAACATCTCGCAGCTTAGCACGGACCAGATCCGGCGCTTGAAGGAATATCTGTTCCGCGACCGCGAGAACATGGATCTGCTGATCCTGTATCACGACGTCGGCACCACCACCGGCGCCATGCAGCAGGGCCTGGAACGCTTCCACGAAAAGCCGTAGGCCCGACCCCGACCCCGGCCTCCGGGGTGCGGGTGGCGGGTTAAGGCTTAGCCGCGCAGCACCGCCAGCAGGCCGGCCGCGTTGTCGGCCCAGGTCTGCCACGGCATGCCGGCCGACGACGGCGCCTTGCCCTGCGCGTCGAGCGCCAGCCAGGCGCGCACCGCCTGCGCCAGCGCGGCGCCATCGACACCGTCGAAATACAGCGCATGCTCGCCCGCCACCTCGCGGAACACCGGCAGCGCGCGCGCCAGCAACGGCAGCCCGTGGCTGGCGGCCTCGATCAGCGGCAGGCCGAAACCTTCCCCCTCGCTCGGCACCAGCAGGCACGCGCTGTCGCGGTACAGCTGCTGCAGCGCCTGGTCGTCCAGTCCCTGCAGCCAGAACAGGCGCTTGCCCAGTTGCGGATGCTGCTGCAAACGTTGCACGATGCGCGGAATGGTGCGGCGCTCGTGCGCCGGCAGCGGCTTCCAGCCTTCGGCGCCGACGATCACCAGATGCGCCTCCACGCCCTCGGCCCACAATTGCTCGAACGCGTCCAGCGCCTGCAGATGGCCCTTGCGCGGCTCGATCGTGCCCACCATCAGGAAGCTCGGCAACGCGGTGCAGCGCGCCAGTTCGGCGTCCGGCGCCGAGGGTGCGGCGGCTCCGGTGCCGATGTCGGCGCCGTGGTGCAGCACGGCCAGCTTCGGCAGGGACGCTGCGGCGTCCTGCTGTTGCAGCCACTGGCGCAGCTCCTGGCGCACCGCGTCGGAGATGCAGATCAGCCGATCGGACTCGGCGGCGATGCAGCGCAGCCAGGCGCCGTGGTGCTGGTCGGCGCCGGACGGGAAGAATTCCGGCCGCAGCACCGGCAGCAGGTCGTGCACCAGGAAGTTGACCTGCACGCCGCGCGCGCGCCAGTGCGCGTACAGGCCGGCCTGGGCGGCGGCCATCACCGCGCCCGGCGTGTAGTCGGCGCTGTAGAAGATGTCGCCGGTGCTGGTGTCGGCCACGCTGTCGTGCAGCTCGGCCTTGATGCCCAGCAGTTGCGCGGTGTAGCGGCGCGCGTAGCGGTAGTGCCAGCGGCCGCCCTCGTCGGTCAGGTAGACCGGCTCCACGCGCCAGCCCGGCAAGGGCGCGCGCAGCAGTTCGGCCGCCTGGGTGCGCACCACGCGCTCGATGCCGGTCTTCAGGTCGTGGCGGGCGATGGCGGTGACGTCGACCAGCAACTGGCGCGGCAGCGCCGGCTCCGGCAGGCGGGCGATGGCCGCCGCCAGCTGTTGCAGCGAGGCTTCGTCGGCCTGCAGGTCGTCGCGTGCGGCC
>NZ_WWCX01000212.1:0-2757 GCF_009857655.1 Duganella vulcania | reverse complement strand
TCTGCGTTTTCCGCGCCAAACTGGACACCCATTCCACGGCAAACTGGACACCTGGTCCAGCGCAAACTGGACACGTATTCCACGCCAAACTGGACACCCGGTCCAGCGCAAACTGGACACCGATTCCGCTCCAAACTGGACAGTTTGAAGCGGCCTGAGTAGAGCCAACGGCAAGGGGATAACTGTGGCAACCTGCCGGATTTTTATCCGGAGGGTTGCTTGACCAATAAAAGGTTATCCATGCGCAAAATCCACGAAGTCCTGCGGCTGCATTTCGAGCACGGCCGCTCCAAGCGGGAAATCGCCCGCATCATCAACGTCTCCCCCTCCACCGTCTCCGACTATGTGGCCCGCGCCAAGCTGGCCGGCCTGTCCTCGCCGTTGCCGCCCGAGTGCGACGACGCTGCCCTGGAGCGGCTGCTGTTCCCGCCCTGCGAGCCGTCGTCGGTCCAGCGGCCGGCGCCGGCCTGGCCGACCGTGCACAACGAACTGCGCCGCAAGGGCGTGACGCTGGAACTGCTGTGGCAAGAGTACAAGGCCGAGCAACCGGACGGCTACCAGTACAGCGCGTTCTGCGAGCACTACCGGCGCTGGCGCCAGCAACTGACGACGTCGATGCGGCAAACCCACACGCCGGGCGAGCGGCTGTTCATCGACTACGCCGGCCAGACCGTCGGCGTGACCGACGGCGGCACCGGCGAAATCCGCAACGCCCAAGTGTTCGTGGCCGTGCTGGGCGCGTCGAACTACACCTACATCGAGGCCACCTGGAGCCAGCAACTGCCGGACTGGATAGGCAGCCACGTGCGGGCGCTCGCCTTCTTCGGCGGCTGCACCGAGCTGTGGGTGCCCGACAACCTGCGCAGCGGCGTGACGAAGGCCTCGCGCTACGAGCCGGACGTCAACCCCACCTACCACGACCTGGCCGAGCATTACGGCGTGGCCGTGCTGCCGGCCCGCGCCCGCCGGCCCAAGGACAAGGCCAAGGTGGAGAACGGCGTGCTGGTGGTCACGCGCTGGGTGCTGGCGCGGCTGCGCCACCAGCGCTTCTTCAGCCTCAACGACCTGAACCGGTCGCTGCGCACGCTGCTGACCGACCTGAACCAGCGACCCTTCAAGAAACTGCCGGGCAGCCGCGCCAGCGCCTTCGCCGAGATGGACCAGCCGGCCCTGCGCGCGCTGCCGGAGCAGCACTACGAATACGCCGAATGGAAGGTGGCGCGGGTTGGCGTCGACTACCACGTCGAGGTCGACGGCCACTACTACTCGGTGCCGTGCCAGCACGCGCGGACCCAGGTGGACGTGCGCATGACGCGCAGCACGGTCGAGGTGTTCCAACGCGGCCAGCGTATCGCCAGCCACGCCCAGTGCGCCTTCAAGGGCCGCCACACGACGGTGGCCGCGCACATGCCGCCGGCTCACCGCGAGGTGGCCGGCTGGAACGCGCAGACGCTGACGGCGCGGGCCGAGGCCGTGGGCCCGCGCTGCGCGGTGCTGGTGGAGCGGCTGCTGGTCCAGCGGCAGCATCCGCAGCAGGCGTTCCGCAGTTGCCTGGGCGTGCTGTCGCTGGGGCAGAAGTACGGTATCGGCCGGCTGGAGGCGGCCTGCGCGCGCGCCCTCAAGCACAGTGCCGTCAGCTGGAAAAGCGTGCAGGCCATCCTCAAGAACAACCTCGACCTGCAGCAGCAGGACGCCCAGCGCACGCTCGACCTGCCCGAGCACGAGAACCTGCGTGGCGCGGCCTACTACCAGTCGAGCCAGATTCACTAAAACGATTTAAACGATATATACCGTTTATGCAAGCACCATGGGGCGCCTCCAGCCGGCGGCGGCCCCGATGAAAGGATGACCGATGTTGAACCACCCGACCTACGACAAACTGACCCGCCTGAAGCTGTTCGGCATGGCACGCGCCTTCGCTGAACAAAGTGCGCTCGACCTGGACCACCTTAGCTTCGAGGAGCGCCTCGGCCTGCTGGTCGAGCACGAAGTGAGCGACCGCGATGGCAAGGCGCTGGCGTTACGCCTACAGCGGGCCAAGCTCAAGCCCAATACGGCCGCCGAGGACACCGACTACCGCCACGCGCGCGGGCTCGACAAGGCGCTGTACCAACGGCTGCTGGCCGGCCTGTGGCTGTCGGAAAAACAGAACGTGCTGCTGACCGGCCCCACCGGCGTCGGCAAGACCTGGCTGGCCTGCGCGCTGGCGCACCAGGCTTGCCGCATGGGCCGCAGCGCCTATTACGTGCGCCTGCCGCGCCTGCTCGACGAGCTCAGCATCGGACGTGTCGACGGACGCTACATGAAACTGCTCAAGCAACTGGCCAGGATAGACGTGCTCGTCATCGATGATTGGGGGCTGGCGGTGCTCGACGACGCCCACCGGCGCGACCTGCTGGAAGTGCTCGACGACCGCCACGGCAGCCGCTCGACCATCGTCACCAGCCAGCTTCCGATTGAGCATTGGCACGCCGCCATCGGCGACGCCACCCTGGCCGACGCCATCCTCGACCGCCTGGTCCACAATGCCCACCAGCTCAACTTGAAAGGCGATTCGCTACGGAAAAAGCGGGCTAATTTGACAAGTTCGTCCCGTCCGGAGTAAAACCACACCTCAACCCCGCGCCGTTGCGTCCAAGGTGTCCAGTTTGGCCTGGAACAGGTGTCCAGTTTGGTCTGGAACGGGTGTCCAGTTTGCGCTGGAACGACTGTCCAGTTTGCGGCGGAACAGGTGTCCAGTTTGCGTGGAATACGCAA
>NZ_WWCX01000211.1:0-2793 GCF_009857655.1 Duganella vulcania | reverse complement strand
GGCGGCGCGGCCGGCGCCGCGCGCGGCGCCGCCTCGCCGCGCTCGGGCAGCCAGTTGGCGATGGTCTGGTACATCAGCGCCGGCTGGATCGGCTTGGAGATGAAGTCGTCCATGCCGGCCTCGATGCAGCGCACCCGGTCCTCGTTGGTGGCGGTGGCGGTCATGGCCAGCACCCGCATGTCGGCCAGGCTGGGGTCGGCGCGGATGCGGCGCGTGGTCTCCAGGCCGTCCATCAGCGGCATCTGCACGTCCATCAGCACGCAGTCGAAGGCGGTCTGGCGCAGCAGCTCCAGCGCCTCCATGCCGTTGGCGGCCAGGCACACCGACGAGCCGACCTCCTCCAGCATCTCCAGAGCGATCTGCTGGTTGAAGGTGTTGTCCTCGACCAGCAGGATGCGCGCGTGCTTCAGGGGCGCCATCACCGCCGCGCTGCGCGAGGAGGCCAGCAGCTCGGCGGCGGCGTCCTTGACGCGGTCGATCAGCGCCGGCAGCGTGGCGCTGGAGATGCCCAGGCGCGCGGTGAACCAGAAGGTGCTGCCCTGGCCGGGCCGGCTGCGCACGCCCACCTCGCCGCCCATCAGCTGCGCCAGCTGCTTGCAGATAGCCAGGCCCAGGCCGGTGCCGCCGTATTCGCGCGTGGTCGAGGTGTCGGCCTGCTGGAACGACTGGAACAGCTTGCCGATCTCGCTCTCCGACAGGCCGATGCCGCAGTCGCTGACCTCGAAGCGCAGCAGGCAGCCGTTGGCGTCGCCCACCACCTGGCGCACCCGCACCTCGATCCGGCCCTTCTCGCTGAACTTGATGGCGTTGTTGGTGTAGTTGATCAGCACCTGGCCCAGGCGCAGCGGATCGCCGCGCAGCACCTTGGGCAGGTTGGGGTCGAGGTTGAACACCAGCTCCAGCTCGCGGCTGGCGGCCTTGGGCGCCACCACCGTGGTCAGCGTCTGGATCACATGGTCGAGCGCGAAGTCGACCTGCTCGATCTCCAGCTTGCCCGCCTCGATCTTGGAGATGTCGAGGATGTCGTCGATGATGCCCAGCAGGTGCTCACCGGCGAAGCGGATCTTTTCCAGGTAGTCGCGCTGGCGCGGATCGAGGTCGGTCTTGAGCGCCAGGTAGGCCATGCCGATCACGCCGTTCATCGGCGTGCGGATCTCGTGGCTCATGTTGGCCAGGAACTGGCCCTTGGTCTGGCTGGCCTCCTCGGCCAGCATGCGCGCCTGGTTCAGCTCCTCGGTGCGGATCGCCACCCGCTCCTCCAGGTGCTCGTTCAGTTCGCGCAGCTGGTCCTCGCCGCGCTTGCGGTCGGTGATGTCGGTCAGGCTGGCCACCACCAGCGGCACCACGCCGCGCTCGTCGGGAATGGGCTCGGCGTTCACCGACAGCCAGTGCACCTCGCCGTTGGACTGGCTCACGCCCATCACCACGTCGCGCACCGACACGCCGGTGACGATGGCCTGCTGCACCGGATGGCTGGCGGCGTCGAACGGCGTGCCGTCCTCGCGCACGCCGCGCCACAGCATGCCGCCGTCCACCGCCAGCGAGTGCGCCAGCATGCGCGCGGCGGCGGCGTTGCTCTCCAGGATGCGGCCGTCGCCGTCGACCATCACCAGGCCGTTGGTGACGGCGTTGAAGATCGACGCCAGCCGCTGGCTGGAGCTGCGCAGCGCGCTGTCGGCGGCGCGGCGCGCGGTGATGTCGGTCAGCATGGCCAGCGTGCCGGCGTAGTGGCCGGCGTCGGAGTTGATCACGGTGGTCGACAGCAGGCACCACACCACGGCGCCGTCGCGCCGGCGGAAGCAGACGTCGCCCTGGCAGGCCTCGCCGGCCAGGCGGCGCTGCAGGTGCTGCTTGAGCAGGGCCTGGCCGTCGTCGTCCATGAAGTCGGTCATGGCGCGGCCCATCATCTGCTCGATGTCGTAGTCCAGCATGCGCGCCATGGTCGGGTTGACCAGGCTGGTGCGGTCGTCGGCGCCGGTCATCCAGATGCCCTCGGCGGCGGTCTGCACGATCAGGCGGTAGCGCTCGGAGCTGGCGTGCAGCGCCTCCTCGGCGCGCTGGCGCTGGGTCATGTCGCGCAGCGTCATCACCACCAGCTCCTGCCCGCCCAGCATCACCGGCGCGATGTGCACCATCGCCGGGAAGCTGACGCCGTCGGCGCGGATCGCGCTCAGCACCCGGCCCGGCAGGTTGGGGCGCGAGAACAGCTCGCGCGCGCGGCCGGTGCTGCGCATGGCCTCCGGCGCCAGCTGCTCGACCGAGCAGCCGGCCATCGTGCCCTCATAGCCGAAGCTGCGCGCGCAGGCCGGGTTGGCGTAGCGTACCCGCCCGCTCTTGTCGGCGATCAGCATGGCGCCCGGCGTGGCGTCGATCACCGCGCACAGGCGCGCCTCCTCGGCGGCGGCGCGCTCGCTGATGTCGGCCATGGTGCCGGTGGCGCGCAGCGGCCGGCCGGCGGCGTCGCGCTCGACGATCATGCCGCGCGCCAGCACCCAGATCCAGCCGCCGTCGCGGGTGCGCATGCGGTGCTCGCTGACGATCTGGTTGTTCAGGTCCGTGGTGCTGGCCAGGTGGTCCTGGATGCTGCGCTCGACGCGCGCCTGGTCGTCCGGATGCACATGGTCCAGCCACTGCTCCAAGGTCGGCGCGAACTCGCCGTCGCCGTAGCCCAGCAGCTCGCCATAGCGCGGCGACAGCGTCAGCGTGCCGGTGTCGAGCCGCCACTCCCACATGCCCTCGCCGGTGCTGTCCAGCGCGCCGCTGGCGCGGCGCTCGGCGTCGCCCAGTTCCGCG
>NZ_WWCX01000210.1:0-2807 GCF_009857655.1 Duganella vulcania | reverse complement strand
CTGGCTGCTGCCGCAACGCGCGGCGCAGGCGCGGCTGATGGCGCGTCCCTTGCCGACGCCGGCGTCGCTCGTCACCGCTCCGCCGCCGCCATCGGCCAACCAGAACCTGGCCGGCTTCTACGAAGTGCTGGGCGAGAAGCGCTACGCCGAGCAGCAGGTCAAGGTGCTGTTCGACCTGGCGGCCAAAAACAAGCTGACGCTGAGCCAGGGCGAATACAAGGCCGGCTACGACAAGGCCAGCCGCGTCAGCACCTACCAGATCATCCTGCCGTTGAAGGGGCCGTACCAGTCCATCTGGCAGTTCGCCATGCAGGCCTTGAGCGACATGCCGTTCGCGTCGCTGGACGAAATCGGCTTCCGCCGCGAAGCCATCGCCGAAACCACGGTGGAGGCGCGCCTGCGCTTCACGCTGTACCTGAAGGATGGCGAGCCATGAAGCCTTATCAGATCGCGATGGGCGTCGCGCTGGCCGCCGCTGCGGGGCTGGTGCTGTTCGGCGATAACTCGCCGTCCGGCGACATCGCCGAACCGGTCACGCGCAGCCGTTCGACCGCGCCGGTAGCTGTGCCGACATCCCCCGCGCCGCGTGCCGGCAAGGACGGCAAGCCGCAGCCCGAGGTGGCGATCCTGCGCCTGACGCCGCGCGCCACGCTGGTCGGCGAATCCGGCGAGGCCACTTTCGCGGCGGGCGAGGGGGTGTTCCAGGGACAGAACTGGAATCCGCCGCCGCCACCGCCGCCGCCGGTGTCGAACGCGCCGCCGCCTGCGCCGGTGGCGCCGCCAATGCCGTTCACGGTGCTCGGCAAGGCCGTCGCCGACGGCGCCTGGGAAGTCTACCTGGCGCGCGGCGACAAGACTTACGTCGTCAAAAACCAAACCGTCATCGACGGCACCTACCGCGTCGAGAAGATCGCGCCGCCGCTGATGTCGGTCACCTATCTGCCTTTGAATCAGGTACAACAGATCAATATTGGAGTCCTCGACTGATGGCTAGTCATCTGAAGAATGTGGGCCGCCGCGCCGCGCTGCCTGCCATGCTGGCGATCGCCCTGAGTGGCTGTGCCGGACAAATGGCCTATCGCGATGGCCGCGACCTGATCGCCAAGGACCAGATCGAGGCCGGCCTGCTCAAGTTCCAGGAAGCCGTCAAGGCCGATCCGGGCAATGCGCAGTACCGCTCGGCCTATCTGCTGGAGCGCGACCGCGCCACACTGCGCCTGCTCGACCAGTCCGAGCGCCAGCAGTCCGAGGGCCAGCTGGACCTGGCGGAGCAGGGCTTCCGCCGCGTGCAGGCGCTGGACCCGCTCAACGAGCGCGCCCGCGCCGGCCTGCGCGCGCTGGAGCGCGACGCCCGCCAGACCAAGCTGCTCGCCGCCGCCAGCGCGCACGTCAACAAGGGCGAGTACGAACTGGCCAGGCAAAAGCTCAACGCGATGCTGGTCGAGAACCCGGCCAACGAGAAGGCGCGCCTGATGCTGCGCGAGGTGAGCGAGAAGATCGCGCCGCCGGCGGCGGAACCGGGCCTGTCGAAAGCCTACAAGCAGCCGATCTCGATCGAGTTCCGCGACGCGCCGCTCAAGCAGGTGTTCGAAGTGATCTCGCGCCGCTCCGGCCTGAACTTCGTGTTCGACAAGGACGTCAAGACCGACCAGCGCACCACTGTCCTGCTGAAGAACAGCACCGTCGAATCGGCGATCTACTTCCTGCTGCTGACCAATCAGCTGGAGCAGCAGGTGATGGATGCGAACACGATCCTGATCTACCCGAACGTGGCGGCCAAGCTGAAGGAATACCAGGAGATGACGGTCAAGACCTTCTTCCTGGCGAACGCCGAGGCCAAGCTGGTGGCCAACACGCTCAAGACCATCCTCAAGACGCGCGACGTGGTGGTCGATGAAAAACTCAACCTGCTGATCGTGCGCGACAGCCCCGAGGCGATCCGCCTGGCCGAAAAACTGGTGGCCCTGCAGGACGCGCCGGAGGCGGAGGTGATGCTCGAGGTGGAGATCCTGGAAGTGAAGAAGGGCAGCGTGATGGACCTGGGCGTGGTCTGGCCGACCGGTATCGGCCTGGCGCCGCTGTCCACGTCGGGCGGCACCGGCATCACCATCCGCGACCTGAATAACCTGAACCAGCGCACCATCGGCGTGACCGGCGTCACGGCCGGCATCAACGCCAACAAGAACGACACGGATTCCAACCTGCTGGCCAATCCGCGCATCCGCGTGCGCAACAAGGAGAAGGCCAAGATCGTCATCGGCGACAAGCTGCCGGTGATCACCACCACCGTGTCGTCCGGCGTGGGCGGCTTCGCCAGCGACAACGTGACCTATGTCGATGTCGGCCTGACGCTGAACGTCGAGCCGACGGTCTACCTGAACGACGAGGTGGCGATCCGCGTGCAGCTGGAGGTGAGCAACCTGACCGGCACCATCACCACCAAGAGCGGCGGCACCGCCTACCAGATCGGCACGCGCCAGGCCACCACCATGCTGCAGCTGAAGGATGGCGAGAACCAGGTGCTGGCGGGCCTGATCAACAACGAGGAGCGCGGCACCGCCAACCACGTGCCGGGCGCGGGCGACCTGCCCATCGTCGGCCGCCTGTTCGGCAGCAAGCGTGACGACAACCAGAAGACCGAGATCGTGCTGTCGATCACGCCGCACCTGATCCGCAATGTGCAGCGCCCGGAAGCGTCGGCATCGGAGTTCTCGGCCGGCACCGAGGCGAGCTTCCGCCGCCGCCCGGACCTGAGCGCGCGCCCCGCCGTGGTGATGCCGCCGTCGCCGGGCGCCTTGCCGCCGCCG
>NZ_WWCX01000020.1:0-90383 GCF_009857655.1 Duganella vulcania | reverse complement strand
GGCGCGGTGCGGGCCGCGCGGCTGCTGCCGGACGGCCGGCTGGGCGTGGTCGGGCGGCGCGACTTCATCGGCCTGTCGCCGCGCGGCTGGAAGGTAATGGCGGTCGACAACGAGGATGCCAGCCACCCGGCCACGCACGCCATCGACGGCGATCCGGCCACGTACTGGGACACCCGCTGGGGCGCCGGCCTGAAGCTGCCGCACGCGATCACGGTCGACATGGGCCAGGCGCACCGCATCGCCGGCCTGGTCTACCTGCCGCGCCAGGACGGGCAGCTCGGCGGCACCGTCGAGAACTACCGCTTCGACACCAGCGAGGATGGCGTGCACTGGAACGCCGCCATCGAGCGCGGCACTTTCGCCAACATCCGCAACAACCCGGACAGCCAGCAGGCGCGCTTCGCTCCGGTGAACGCGCGCTATTTCCGCTTCACCGCGCTGGACGAGGTGTGGCGCGGCGGCGCGACCAACGCGGCCGAATTGACCGTGATTCCGGCCGCTGCGGACGCGCCGTGAAGGCTGCGTTCCTGTTGGCGCTGGCCGCCACGCCGGCCTATCCGCAACCGAACAGCGCAGGCACCGGCCTGCTGGTGGCGCGCGACCAGGCGCGAATGATCGTGCGCTGGCGACCACCCGCCGCCGTGGCAGGAGGCGCGCGCCCTTGAGTGTTGTGCCGTGGCGTGGCTTGTCCAATTTCGCTCCCCGCTTTGATCCTGACCGCGTGCAGCGGCGGCGCCGCGATGTCGGACCCGGCCGCCGCTTGGGATAAATGATGTCCGCCGTTGGCGGTTTTCATAATTTGTGTGGCGCGCTTTTATGCATAAGATGTTGGCATGGACCACAGACGTCCGGAATTATCATAACTATAAGGGGACGAAATGGCTGACAAGGCTATTCGAAAAATCGTCATCGTCGGCGGCGGCACCGCCGGCTGGATGACCGCCGCGCCGCTGGCGCTCAAGCTGGGCAGGGCCTGCGAGATCGTGGTGGTGGAGTCGCCGGAAATCGGCACCGTCGGCGTGGGGGAGGCGACGCTGCCGACCATTCGCTACTACAACCAGGCGCTGGGCCTGAGCCCTTCCGACTTCGTGGCCAAGACCCAGGCCACATTCAAACTGGGCATCGAATTCAAGGATTGGGGCCACGTCGGCAACCGCTTCTTCCACGGCTTCGGCGATTTCGGCCCGGACATCGAGTACCGCAGCTCCTACCTGTACTGGCAGCGGCTGGCGCGCGAGATCCACGACATGCCGCCGTACGAGGACTGGTCGGTGGCCGCGGTCATGGCGCGCAACCACCGCTTCACGCCGCCCACCGGCGACCAGCCGTCCGCCAGCAACGCCTATTCCTACGCCTACCATTTCGACGCCGGCCTGTACGCGGCCTACCTGCGCGACTACGCGATGGCGCGCGGCGTGGCGCGGATCGAGGGCTTCATCAACGAAGTCGAACAGCATCCGCAGACCGGCAACATCGCCGCCGTCAAGCTGCGCGACGGCCGCCGGATCGAGGGCGACCTGTTCGTCGATTGCTCGGGCTTCCGCGGCCTGCTGATCGAGGGCGTGTACCAGGCCGGCTACGACGACTGGAGCGCCATGCTGCCCTGTAACAGCGCGCAGGCCGTGCCGTGCGCCAGCGTCGAGCGCTACACCCCGTACACCGTATCGGCCGCCAAAAGCGCCGGCTGGACCTGGCGCATCCCGCTGCAGCACCGCACCGGCAACGGCCACGTCTACTGCGACGGCTTCACCACCGACGCCGACGCCGCGCGCGTGCTGCTCGACGGCCTGGACGGCCGCGCGCTCGACGATCCGCGCCAGCTGCGCTTCACCACCGGCCGCCGCCGCAAGAGCTGGATCAGGAACTGCGTCGCCATCGGCCTGTCGGGCGGCTTCCTGGAACCGCTGGAATCGACCAGCATCAATATGATCGAAAACGCGGTCGGCTGGCTGCTGGAATTCTTCCCCGACCGCGGCTTCCGTCCCGAGCTGGCAGACGAGTTCAACCGCCGGGTCGCCCGCGGCTACGAGAATGTGCGCGACTTCATCGTCCTGCACTACAAGCTGACCAACCGTACCGATTCCGAGTTCTGGCGCTATTGCGCCAACATGGCCATCCCGGACACGCTCAGGCACCAGATCGAGCTGTTCCGCGAAACGGGGCGCGTGGTCGTCTACGACAAGGAGGGATTCTCGGCCTCGTCGTATATCTCCATCCTGGCCGGGCTGGGCGTCGCGCCCAAGGCCGACGATCCGCTCATCCATCTCATGGACCTGCGCAAACTGCACGCGCATTACTACCAACTGCGCCAGGTGATCGCGCAGACCGTCAACGCCATGCCGGACCATACGCAGTACGTCCGGCAACTGGCGGGCTAGCCGCCGCTCCCGAGCCGCTGGCCATCAAAAGAATGTACCGGTACCGCGCCAGACGTGGCGCGACCTTTGTTCGTCGTTACATCACTATCCTGGAGTATAAAAATATGAAGAAGAGACACATCGCGGCTGTCACCGGCGTGCTGGCTGCCTTGCTGGCGGCCTGCGGCGGCAGCGGCAGCGGCAGCGGCACCGACAGCGGCAGCGCCAAGGCGGGGCAGACACTGGCCGGCCTCACGACGAGCGGCGTATCCAAGGCGGCGACCCGCTGGGGCGCCGTGAAGTTCGGCGGCGGCGGCTACGTGCCGGGCCTGATCTATCATCCGACCAGCCCCGACGTGCTGTACGCCCGCACCGACATGGGCGGCGCCTACCGTTGGGACGTCGCCACCAAAGCCTGGCTGCCGATCACCGACGGCTTTGGCGCCATCGACGGCTACCACCACGGCAGCGAGACCATGGCGCTCGACCCGAACGACGACCAGCGCGTCTACATGGGCACCGGCATGTACCTGTCGGAGAACGCCGACGCCCGGCTGTACATCTCCACCAACCGCGGCGACACCTGGCAATACGTCAAGCTGCCGTTCTCGGCGGGCAGCAACAGCCCGGGCCGCGCCGTCGGCGAGCGCCTGATGGTGGACCCGAACATGCCATCGATCCTGTTCTACGCCACCCGCGCCAGCGGCATGTGGAAGAGCAGCGACTACGGCCAGACCTGGAGCCAGGTGGCCTCGCTGTCCACGCACGTGATGAGCAAGAGCGAGATCAACGCCTACCCGTCGAACGGCGTGGTCGGCTTCGAGCAGGTGATCTTCGACACCAACACCAAGGGCACCGGCAGCGCCACGCAGACCATCTACACGGCCGTCGCGCAGGACTACGCGGCCACGGCGGGCCTGGGCTTCAGCATGTACAAGACCACCGACGGCGGCGCGAGCTGGACCGGCATCGCCACGCCCGCCGACGTGGCCGGCTTCTTTGTGCCGCACATGGCGCGCGCGAAGGACGGCATGATGTATGTGGCCTTCACCCAGAGCAACGGCCCCGGCGCCAACGGCCCCTCGCGCCTGTACAAGTTCGACGGCACCAACTGGACGCTGCTGAAGAAATACGATGCCCAGCAGTGGGTCAACTTCGGCATGGGCGGCCTGTCGGTGTCCGGCAGCGGCGCCAGCACCCGCATCGCGCTGGGCGTGACCAACTCCTGGGGCAACTGGGACGGCCAGCCGGTGATACAGCTGTCGGACGACGCCGGCCTGACCTGGCGCGAGATCGCCTCGACGGCGCCGCACCTGCCCGCCAGCGATGGCTTCTCGGGCTGGACCGATGACGTCGAGATCGATCCGAACAACCCCGAGCACATCCTGCATGTGCACGGCGGCGGCGTGTGGGAAACCCACAACGCGTCGGCGGCCAAGCCGACCTGGACCGATGCGGCTGGCGGCATCGAGGAAACCGCCACCAGCTCGCTGACGGCGCCGCCGCCGGGCGCCAACTACACGCTGCTGCGCAGCGCGGGCGACATCAGCACCTGGGTCCAGACCGAACTGCTCAAGTCGCCGGTGCGTACGTCGAACAGCTTGTTCGGCACCACCTACAGCGCCGACCTGGCGTGGTCCAATCCGGCCTATATGGCCACCACCGGTTCCCACGGTTGGGGCAGCACGGTCGTCGGCGCCTATTCCGCCGATTCCGGCGTGACCTGGAAAGCGTTCGCGACCAACCATCCGGACGCGCTGGCGAACAACGGCGGTGCGAGCAACCTGGTCGTCACCAAGCCGGACAACATCGTCTGGGCGCCCTCCGCATCGACGCCGGCCTACACGACCGACAGCGGGGCCACCTGGACCTATACCAACCTGCCGCCGCTGGCCCAAGTGGGCATCGATCGCGCCTACCGCCTGGCGGCCGACCGCAAGAACCCGAACAAGGTCTATGCCTACAACTCGGGCGGCGCGTGGTGGTCGCAATGGTCGGAAACGCCGCACTTCTACACGTCGACCGACGGCGGCCATACCTTCACCGAGAGCAGCACGTTCGCGGGCAACTCGTGGACGGCCGATTTCAGCGTGACGTCGATCGCGGTCAATCCGAACGTGGAAGGCGACGTCTGGGTCACGGACGGCAAGAGCATCCTGCACTCGCTCGATTCAGGCGCGACCTGGACCAAGCTGAGCGCGGCCGCGCCGGTCTGGGGGCAATCAGCCTACCAGCCTGACGTGTACGGCGCCACCTCCATCGCACTGGGCAAGGCGCCGGCCGGCGCCAAGTACTCGGCCTCGGTCTACGTGGTTGGCGTGATCAATGGCGCGTGGGGCGTGTACCGCTCGGACGACGGCGGCGCCAGCTGGACCCGCTTCAACGACGACAAGCACCAGTACGGCGGCATCAGCACGCTGGCGGCCGACCAGAACGTGCCGGGACGCCTGTACATCAGCGGCAGCGGCCGTGGCGTGCTGTTCAGCTACTAAACCCTTGGGGCCGGGCGCTTCCGCAAGCGCCCGGCCCGGCAATGCATAACTGGAGAATACAATGAATCGCATGAAATTGAACAAGCTGGCCGCCGCCCTGGTCCTGGGTGCGGGCCTGGGTACGCAGGCCGGCAGCGCCGGCGCGGCCGTGCTGACCTTTGATGGTATCGCCGAGCTGGTCATGTATGGCAACACCGGCGAGCTGCCGGCCAACATGAGCTACAGCGGCAACAACCTGGTCTACGAGGAGGCTGGCTTCCTGCTGACCTTGTTCGCGCCGAACGCGGCGTCCGGCATGGCGCACATCGGCGACGGCACCTTCGAGCCGCAGACCTACAACTGGCACGACGGCATCGAGAACGGTACGGACACCTATGTGACCCTGACCCGCAAGGGCGGAGGCAAATTCAGCCTGGCCGGCTTCGACTACAACCTTGACGCCAGCACCTTGTCGGCCGACGGCAAGCAGATCGCCATGCTGCAAGGGGAGGGGAGCTGGAACATGGCGCAGAACGGCATCAGCGAATTGCGCCTGAGCTCGGGCGCCTACAACCAGCTCGACAACATCGATGTCAGCGCCGTGCCGGAACCGGACACGTACGCGATGCTGGGCGCGGGCCTGGGCCTGCTGGCCTTGCTGCGCCGCCGTCAAAAGGCTTGATGAAGATCCCCGCGCCGGTGCAATGCCGGCGCGGGGCGGCCGCGTTTATTTCGCGGTTTCCGAACGGGTGGCCTGGCCGTCTTCCTCGACGATGGCCAGTTCCCACGGACCCAGCGACATCGCCTCGTCCGGCTTCACGTGGCGCGAGGTCAGCAGGTCGACACCAGCCTGGTGGCGGTAGTTGAAATTGACCGCCGTGCCGGAATAGTTGAAGTAGTAGCGCACCGCGCGGCCGAAGCCGTTCACGCCCGAGCGCTCGTGCACATGGTCCGGCAACTGCCGCTCAGGCGTCACCATCCCCAGCTCCTGCAGCGACGACAGCAGCACCGCCTTCTGCAATTTATCCGACAGATAGGTGCCCTCGTAGACCACCTTGCCCGAGCCGTACTGGTTGGCCGTGATGGCGGGCCAGCGGCCGAAGAACGGATGGTCGTACCACGCCAGCGCCTTGGCCGTGTCCAGTTGCAGGAACTCGGCCCAGTGCCGCACCTGGTTGTCGGCGCCGGCCTGGAAGGGATCGCCCTTCAGGGCCAGCGGCTGGGCCAGGTTGGAGAACTCCTGGTAGTGGAAGCCGAGCGCCTCGCGCAGCGGGCCGGG
The DNA here is from genome assembly GCF_009857655.1 of Duganella vulcania. Classification (NCBI taxonomy): domain Bacteria; kingdom Pseudomonadati; phylum Pseudomonadota; class Betaproteobacteria; order Burkholderiales; family Oxalobacteraceae; genus Duganella; species Duganella vulcania. Next base: position 84,276 of record NZ_WWCX01000020.1, on the reverse strand, counting down.
CGCCATGGTCCAGCGCACGGCGGCGTTCTCGTTGGCGAAGCCGCTCTTGAAGGTCATCACCACGCGGCCGCCCTTGCGCACATACTCGGAGATGCGCTTGAGCAGCGCCTCGTCCGCCACGTACAGCGACGGCACGATCAGCAGCTTGTAGCCCGAGAAGTCCTGCGTGTCCGCGAACACGAAGTCGGCACCGACGTTCAGGTCGTACAGCGCGCGGTGCATCTGGCGCACCAGCCCGCCGTAGTCGGCCTTGGCGCCGCCGCCGCCCCACTGGCTGTCCTTGGCGAAGGGCATGTCGTTGAGCGCGTTGAGCGAATCGCGGCTCCACAAAATGGCCACGTCGTTGTGCAGCTTGAGGTTGACCAGGCGCGGGCCGATCTTCCGCAGCTCGCGGCCGGTGCGGCTCATCTCGGCGTAGGCGCGGTTCGGCTCCAGGTCGTGCGACAGCACGCCTTTCCAGTAGGTCTCCTGGTTGGCGTGGATCGAGGCCCAGTGCCAGTACTCGACCATGTTGGCGCCGTTGGACAGGTGGGTGTAGACGTCCTCGCGGAACTGGCCGTCGTACGGCGGATACTGGAACGACGAGGACCAGTCGGTGGTCTGGGCGTTGGTCTCGGTGACCAGGAAGTTGTTGCGCTTGAGCGAGCGCGTGAAGTCGGCCTGCAGCGTCTGCTCGGCGCCGTTGTACCACTCGCGCTGGCCCCAGTGGTAGATGTTGACGGCCGGCGTGTCGAGCGCGCGCGCGACGTCCTGCTCGTTGACGTCGGCGTGCATGGCGCCGGCGAAGTCGTGGGTGACGAACTGGCGCGGCGACGCGCACTCGCGGATCAGCCCGGCCTGCCAGGTGAGGAAGTCGGTGACGCGCATCTGGCTCCAGCGCGTCCACTCCAGCTTGTAGCCGGTGCTCTGCGCGCCGTCCGGGCGCGGCAGGTCGGTCCAGCTGTGCAGGTCCTGGCCCCAGTAGTTCAGGAACCAGGCCTTGCTGAGGTTTTCCGGCGTGCCGAATTTCTTTTCCAGGTAGTGCTGGAAGCGGATGAAGACGTCGTCGTTGGCGGCGCCGTAGCTGCCGGTCTCGTTGTCGACCTGCCAGCCGATGACGTTGGGATTGTCCTTGTAGCGCGCGGCGATCTTGCGGATCAGGCGTTCGGCGTAGAAGCGGTAGGCGGCCGAGTCGGTGTTCATGTTCTGGCGCATGCCGTAGGTGTTTTGCGCGCCGTTGAACTTGCGGGCCAGGATCTCGGGATTCTGCCGCGCCATCCAGGCCGGGATCGAGTAGGTCGGCGTGCCCATGATGACCTTGATGCCGGCCTTGCCCATGGCGTCGATCACGCGGTCCATCCACGCGTATTCGAAGCGGCCGTCCTCCGGCTCCCACAGGCTCCAGGTCGATTCGCCCAGCCGCACCACGTTGAAGCCGGCCTCCTTCATCATCTGCACGTCCTTGTCGAGCCGCTCGTAGGGCATGTACTCGTGGTAGTAGGCGGTGCCGTACAGGACGGTGGGGAAGGGCGGCGGCGCGGTGGCCGGCGCGCAGGCGGCGGCGGTCGCGTACGACAGCGCCAGCGACAGCAGGGTTCGTTTTAGCATACTAAGTCTCCATGATAGTTAGCAAGCCATTGTGGAGACTCGCGGCACGGCCGCGCAATTACGAAAATTGCCAATGGCCTCAACGATTTATTGCGATCTTTCGGCGGCTGCGCAATTTCACTCCCATGTTGGTGGTTTTAACAATTGCGGCGGGCGGACGCAACTCCCACAATGTATCTCAGGGATTGTGCGGCGGCACCGCGATGCCGGGTGTGCCGGGCAGTCCCCGTTTAGTGCTCTCCAACTACCTCTCCGGTAGTATTTTCGGGCGGCTCAGGCCGCCCGTTTTTTTTGGAGTGTTGCCATCCAGCCGTGCTCGCATTGCCAGATGATCAGTGGCCGGGTAACATCGCGTACCGGCAGCGAGCGTTTCGTGCGCGACAGTCATCTTCTCTGATCCAGGCTTTCAATGCATGAATTTTATAAAAAGGCACTTGTCGGGTGCTTTTGCCTTATCGCGGCGTGCGTCCTCCTGGGCTACATTTGCGTTAAACAGAGCTATTTGCAGGTATCCCTGCTGCCTGCGGCCGACAGCCCGCTGGCGTGGAAGGGCGAGCAGAGCTGGGACACCCGTCCCGGCGGCAAGGCGACCATGCACTTGTACGAGGCCGCGCAACGGCTGCGGTTCGACTTCCGCCTCGCCAGGACGGACGAGGGCTTCGCCGGCGCAGAGCTCAATTTCATCGACAGCAAAGGACAGCCGGTCCACCTCGACCTGTCGCGCTATTCCTCGATTTCCCTGCTGGTGAAATGCGCGCCGGCCAATACGCTGGTGCTGACCATTCCCACCTTTGTCGGCAGGCGCTCCGACCAGCAGGAGTTCCTGGGCTACCGCACCCCCTTGTCCTACTTTTCCTGCGACGAGAACGAATCGCGCGTCGAGCTGGACCTGACGCGCCTGGAAACACCGCAATGGTGGTTTTTGTTGGCGCAACAAGCCTTGTCCAAACATGCTTATAAACTCGACAAGGTGCCCAAGATCGTCATCGGCGGCACGCCGCAAAGTCCGCGCGAGGTCAGCCTGGAGGTGCAGATCCGCGAGCTGAACCTGAAGGGCCGCGACCGCAGCTATCTGGTGCTGCTCGGGGTGTTGCTGATCGTGGTCTGGAGCGGCTTTGGGGTGTGGTTCTTCAGGCAACATGCGCAGGCCGTGATCAACGATGTCAAAGTCAAGCTGCAAAAGGACATGCCGTTCGTTGCGTATCAGCAACTTTCACTGGAACCGCATCGCGACAAGGAAAAGATGGCCATCCTGCAGTTCATCGCCAGCCACTACGCCGAGGCGGAGCTGGACCTGGACCGGGTGGTCGAGGAAACCGGAGTCAACCGGAACAAGGTCTACGAGATCCTCAAGACCGAGTTCGGCTACACCTTTAGTGGCTATTTAAACAAGCTGCGGCTGACCGAGGCGGCGCGCCTGCTGGCCGAGAAAGATACGGCAACGGTGGCGGAAATCGCCTATTCCGTCGGCTACGCCAATGTTTCCTATTTCAACAAGCTGTTCAAGGAGGAGTACGGCTGCACGCCCAAGGCCTTCCGCAGCGCCTGCCCGGTCGCCGAAGCCTAACAATATCGTCATTAATTCTTCAACTTTCTTCGTTTTGCTAGCAATTTCCCACTGAGCTCTACCTGCCGCCGTGTGGAAATTTCTATGCTCTATGTAACGCTCCGGCAAAGCCGAGAGGGTACGTTGCACAGAAAAATAACGAAGGAGGAGACTATGACCTGGACACCAATGACGGGGGCCGGCGGCCCCATGGCCATCGATTCAAGCAAGGCGCCGGCGTGATATGGGCGCGACGAAAGCATACCGGATCGCGCTGCTGTTCAACGCCAACAAGACATTTGACCGGGAGGTACTGGCAGGCATCGCCGACTATCTGGGCAGCACGCGGGTAGCCTGGGAAGTGTTTCTGGAGGAGGACTTTTGCCTGCGGCTGGCCGGCATCGGCAACTGGCAGGGGGACGGCATCATTGCCGATTTCGACGATCCCGACGTGGCGGCGGCCCTGGCCGATTGCCAACTGCCGGTGGTGGCGGTGGGCGGTTCCTACGCCGCCGAGGACCAGTACCCGCCCGGCGTGCCCTATGTGGCGACCGACAATTTCCAGCTGGTCAAGCAGGCCCGCGAGCACCTGATCGACGTCGGCCTGCAGCGCTTTGCCATGTTCAGCCTGCCCGAGGCGCCCGAGAACCGCTGGGCCCAGGAGCGCGAACACGCGTTCCGCCGCCTGATGTGGAACGACCGCAGCGAAGCCGAGGTCTTCCGCGGCTGCGCGACCGCCCCGTGCTCGTGGGACGAGGCGCTGCACGGCCAGGTCGAATGGCTGCGCAGCCTGCCCAAGCCGATCGGCATCATCGCCGTGACCGACGCCCGCGCCCGCCAGCTGCTGCAGGCCTGCAGCATGGCCGGCATCGCGGTGCCGGGGGAGGTGGCGCTGGTCGGCATCGACAACGACCCGCTGGTGCGCCTGCTCACGCCCATCCCGCTGACCTCGGTCATGCACGGCGCGCGCGAGATGGGGCGCACGGCTGCGCATCTGCTGAGCCAGAAGCTGCACCGGGTACGGGTGGCCAGCGCGCCGGTGCTGGTGCCGCCGGCCGGCATCAAGGTGCTCGCGTCCAGCCTGCACCAGCCGGCCGGGCATCCGCTGGTGATGCGGGCTTGTTACTACATCCGCCAGCATGCCTGCGAAAGCCTCAAGAGCCACCAGGTGGCCATGTACCTGGGCGTGTCGCGCTCGTCGCTGGAGGCGTATTTCCGGCAGGAGCTGGGATGCAGCGTGCATGACGTGGTGTTGCGCTACAAGCTGGAGGCGGCCAAGGCCGGCCTGGACAGCGGCGAACGCAGCATCGCCGAGGTGGCGCTGGGTTGCGGCTTCGGCTCGACCCAGTACATGCACCTGGTGTTTAAGCGAGAGCTCGGTTGCACGCCGCGTGCCTACCGGGACCGCGATTTCGAGGCGCCGGAGCTGTTGTCCGCGAACGGCTAGCGGACCCGTTCGGCGATACCGCCGCAACCTGCGGCGGCCGGCGCCGGAAAGAAGGTGCGAACACCTCCTTTCACATGGGGATTACCACCAAGCGGTGTAGATCGTGGCCAGCAGTACGCAGATCACGGCCGAGCCGAAGGCGAATGCGCCGTCGACGCGGAACAGGCCGTGGTCGATTTGCAGGTGGCGGGTGTTGGCGTCGCGGCTTGCTTCGGCCATCTTGCTGATCACGACCATGCCGGCCACCACGACCCAGAACACGATGAACATGCGGTCCAGGAAGGGAATCTCGAACACGCCGCTGCCGTTGTCCTTGGAGAAGCCGATAGTCGCCAGGAAGGACAGGTCCATCATCGTCGGCAGGAACTTCAGCACGATCGAGCCGGCCAAGCCACCCAGCGTGGCGAACATGGCCGCGCCGGACGTGGTTTTCTTCCAGAAGAAGCCCAGCAGGAACATGGCCAGGATGCCGGGCGAGACGAAGCCGGTGTATTCCTGGATGTACTGGAAGCCGCCTTTCTTGTCGATGCCCAGCATCGGCGCGATCAGCACGGCCAGGGCCATCGCCACGACCACGCTCACGCGGCCGATCCACACCATGCGCTGCTCCGTGGCTTCCTTGTTGAAGGCCTTCTTGTAGATGTCCAGCGTGAAGATGGTGGCGATGCTATTGGCCTTGCCGGCCAGCGAGGCGACCACGGCGGCGGTGAGCGCCGCGAACGCGATACCCTTCAGGCCCGAAGGCAGCAGACCCAGCAGGATAGGGTAGGCGCGGTCGGGATTGACTTCGCCGCCCACCTTCATGGCGTCGCCCAGCGCGCCGGACTTGTCCAGCGCATACGCCGCGATACCAGGCAGCACCACGATCACCGGCATCAGCAGCTTCAGGAAGGCCGCGAACAGCAGGCCCTTGCGGGCGGTCGGCAGGTCGGCGCCCAGCGCGCGCTGCGTGATGTACTGGTTGCAGCCCCAGTAGTTCAGGTTGACGATCCACATGCCGCCCAGCAGGACCGACAGGCCAGGCAGGTCCATATAGTTGGGATTGTCGCGCTTGAGGACCATGTCGAAGTGGCCGCGGGCGTGGTTGTACAGCTCGGAGAAGCCTTGCAGCGCGCCGTGCTTGTTGCCCAGCACCGCGACCATGTCCAATGCCAGCCAGGTCGTGACCAGGCCGCCGACCACCAGGCAGGTGACCTGCACCACGTCGGTGTAGCCGATGACTTTCATGCCGCCCAGCGTGATGATGGCGGCGAACACGGCCAGGAACAGCATGCAAGGCAGCAGGGCGATGCCGGACAGGCTGCTGATCGCCAGCGCGCCCAGGTACAGGATCGAGGTCAGGTTGACCACCACGTACAGGCCCAGCCAGAACAGCGCCATCGTGGTGGCGACCGCCTTGCCGTAGCGCTGTTCAAGGAACTGCGGCATCGTGTAGATGCGGTTCTTCAGGTAGACGGGCATGAAGAACACGGCCACGATCACCAGCGTGGCGGCGGCCATCAGCTCGTAGACCGCCACGGCCATGCCGATGCGGAAGCCCGAACCGCTCATGCCGATGAACTGCTCGGCCGAGATGTTGGAGGCGATCAGCGAAGCGCCGATGGCCCACCAGGTCAGCGAACCCTCGGCCAGGAAGTAGTCATGCGAGGCGAGGCCGGAGCCGGCCTGCTTGCGCCGGTACACCCACAGGCCATAGCCCGCGACCATGACAAAGTAAACGAGAAAAACAATGGTATCTAATGCCGAGAAAGTATTCATGAGGAAGTCGGAAGATTAAGTCTCAAATGCGGACAGTCGCGCTGATGTCGCTGTCCGTCGTGTCCGGGCGTGGCCGGAAGTTACTGGCGCTTATTGTGCCGGGTAACCTTGCCGCTGTGGCGCGGTTGACAAGAAACACTGTGCACATTGGTGAATTTCATAATTGATACGGCGCGGCGCGGGTTGCAAAATCGCTGCACCCACCGAATCGAAAAGGAAGCTTCCCATGTCCAGCCGCCTGGCCCTGTTGTTGATGACCGCACTGACCGTCCATGGCGCCATCGCCGCCGATACCCCCGCAACGCAAACCGCGCCGCCGTGCGCCTTGACGGCGGCGCCGCGCAACGTCGAGTACCCGTGGATGTCGATCGAGCGCTGGCGCGGCATGCACGCGGAGCAGGTGGCGCGCGCCGCCAAGGGCGACATCGACGTGATGTTCCTCGGCGATTCGATTACCGAGATGTGGTCCAAGCCGGTGTGGGATGCCAACTTCGGCCAGCTCAAGGCCGCCAACTTCGGCATCGGCGGCGACCACACCGGCAATGTGTTGTGGCGCCTGCAGGATCCGGCCATCGCGCGCCTGCAGCCGAAGCTGGTGGTGCTGCTGATCGGCGTGAACAACCTCAACCTGTGCGGCGAAACGCCGGAGCAGGTGTTCGGCGGCATCCAGGCCGTGGTCGGCCGGTTGCGCGCGCAGTATCCGGCCGCGCGCATCCTGCTCAACGCCGTGCTGCCGTCCGGCGCCAAGCCCGATGAGCCGGTGCGCCAGCGCATCGTCGCGCTCGACAAGATGGTGGCGACGCTGGACGACGGCCAGCGCGTCTTCTTCAACGACTACGGCGCGCACTTCATCGGCACCGACGGCACGCTGTCGGCCGAGAACCAGCCGGACTTCCTGCACCTGTCGGAAAAGGGCTACCGCATCTGGGCCGCCGCGATGCGGCCCGACATCGAGCGCCTGCTCAACCAGCCGCGCCCGGCCCAGCCGGTGGTGCTGGCGGCCGACGACGTGCGCGCCTTCGCCGCCGCGCCGGCCGGTTTCGACCAGGCGCGGGCGGGTGTGGCGCAGGGACGGATCGAGGAATTCAGCTACGACTCCAGCATCACCGGCACGCGGCGCAAGGCCAACGTCTACCTGCCGGCCGGCTACACGGCGCAGCGGCGCTATCCGGTGCTGTATCTGCTGCACGGCATCGGCGGCAACCACGATGAATGGCGCGGTTACGTGCACGCGCAGGCCATCCTCGACAACCTGATCGCCGATGGCAAGGCGGTGCCGATGATCGTCGTCATGCCCAATGGCCGAGCCCTGGCCGACGACCGCCCGCCGCCGGGCGAGCGCACCTTCACGCCGGCGCACATCGCCGGCTTCACTGCGTTCGAGCGTGAGCTGCCGGAGGTGCTGGTGCCGGCCATCGACGCCAGGTACCCAACCATGGCCGGCGGGGCGCAGCGCGCGATCGCTGGTTTGTCGATGGGGGGCGGCCAGTCGCTGAATATCGGACTGGGACATCCTGAGATCTTTGGCTGGGTCGGCGCCTTCTCGGCCGCGCCCAACCTGAAGGCGGCGGCCGCGCTGCTGCCTGAGGGCGGGCACGTCCAGCCACGGCTGTTGTACCTATCCTGCGGCAACCAGGACGGGCTGATCGCCGGTTCGCAGACGTTGCACCGCTACCTGAAGGAGCATGGCATCGCGCACATCTGGAACGTGGACGAGCATGCGCATGACCGCGAGAGCTGGGCGGACAACCTGTACCACTATGCGCAGCTCATCTTCCGCCAAGGTGGTGGCGCGCCCGCAGCGCAGCAGTGAAGCCGCACTACCAGGTGCTGGACGGGCTGGCGCCAGCTCAGTCCGACAATTACTTCGCAGGGACCTGTTGAGGATTTTGTTGGGCCTGCTGGGCCTTCCTGGCGTCAGCCTCCGCCTTTTCCTTTTTTGCCTTCTCCTTGGCCATATGACGGCCAACCAGGCAACCGCCTACCGCCCCGGCAACCGCATGGTGTCCCGCGACGTGGCCGACAACCGCACCTGCCGCCGCGCCTTTAACGCAGCCGGCGGCAGACGCGCCGCCGCTTGCCATCATCATTCCAATCAACAGCAATACGAAATGGTTCTTCATGGTATCCCTCCTGTAATCTGGTTCGATAGCGACCAGTTCATCGCTATTGTGCCACTTTCGCTAGCCGTACGTTGATCTGTGCAGGGCGTCACGTCAAGGGCTCCGGACGGGGCGCCGGTATGTATTGCCTGATTTTATGAGCCGGAATGGCGGTTTTCGCAATTGCATCGCCAGGCGCTTGCTTGGACAATGCGCGCAGGACTTCCCGAATTCACAATGGAACCAAAAAATGAAGAGACGAGAATTATTGCGGCACCTGGGCGCGGCCATTCCGGCGTTGGCGCTTTCCCCCTTTACCTTTGCCGCCCAGGCGGCGCCGTTCGGCGGCCATGAGAAGATGGCGCCTGGCCCGTTCACGGCGGACTGGGATTCGCTGGCGGCCTACCAGACCCCGGACTGGTTCCGCAACGCCAAGTTCGGCATGTGGGCGCACTGGGGCCCTCAGTGCGAAGCGGAACACGGCGACTGGTACGCGCGCGGCCTGTACGAGGAGGGCAGCGATCACTACCGCTACCACGTGGAGAAATACGGCCACCCGTCCAAGGTCGGCTTCAAGGACGTGATCCACCAATGGAAGGCCGAGCGCTGGGATCCCGATGCCCTGGTCTCGCTGTACAAGAAGGCCGGCGCGAAATACTTCGTGGCCTTGGCCAACCACCACGACAACCTCGACCTGTACGCGAGCAAGTACCAGCCGCAGTGGAACTCGACCAAGGTCGGCCCGAAGAAGGACCTGATCGGCGGCTGGGCCAAGGCGGCCCGCAAGCAGGGGCTGCGCTTCGGCGTCAGCGTGCACGCGGCCCACGCCTGGACCTGGTACGAGACATCCCAGGGCGCCGACAAGACCGGCCCGTACGCGGGCGTGCCCTACGATGGCCACCTGACCAAGGCCGATGGCAAGGGCAAGTGGTGGGACGGCCTTGATCCGCAGGCGCTGTACGCGCAGAACCATCCGCTGAGCAAGAACGGCGGCGGGAGTGTGGTCGGCGACCAGTGGCACTGGGGCGGCGGCGCGTCCACCCCCGACCAGGCCTACTGCGAGAAGTTCTACGACCGCACCATGGAACTGATCAACAACTACGACCCCGACCTGGTCTACTTCGACGATACCGTGCTGCCGCTGCACCCTGTCAGCGACGTCGGCCTGCGCCTGGCCGCGCATATGTACAACCGCAGCATCGCGAAGAAGGGCAAGCTGGAGGCCGTGGTCAACGGCAAGATCCTTAGCGAGCAGCAGCGCAAGACCATGGTGTGGGATATCGAGCGCGGCCAGAGCAACGCCATCGAGCCGCTGCCGTGGCAGACCTGCACCTGCATCGGCAGCTGGCACTACGACCGCCGCGTCTACGAAAGCAAGTCGTACAAGAGCGCGCAAACGGTGGTGCATACGCTGATCGACGTGGTCAGCAAGAACGGCAACCTGCTGCTCAGCGTGCCGGTGCGCGGCAACGGCACCATCGATCCGCTTGAGCGCGACATCGTTGAGGAAATTGGCCGCTGGATGGCGGTCAGCAGCGAGGGCATCTACGACAGCCGTCCGTGGGCGGTGTTCGGCGAGGGGCCGGTGATGGAGGAGGCCGCGGCGCCGATGTCGGGCCCGGGCTTCAACGAGGGCAAGAACAAGCCGTTCTCGGCGGCGGACGTGCGCTTCACCGCCAAGGGCGACGCGGTGTACGCCTTCGTCATGGGCTGGCCGGCCGACGGCAAGGTGACGATCAAGTCCATGCGCGCCGGCAGCCCGCACCTGAAGCGTGGCATCGCCAAGGTCGAGCTGGTGGGCGGCCAGGCGTTGGCCTTCGAGCAGGCGGCCGACGGCCTGCGGGTGACGCTGCCGGCCGCGGCCCCGGCGCTGCCTTACGCCTTCGCGCTGCGGATCGTCTAGTTTCCAGCCGTTCGCGCGCGGTGTCCAAGCATGGCTCCTTCGGGAGCCATGTTTCGTTTCGGCCCCGGTTGTGCCGATTTCGTTCGTTTCCGGTGTCAAGACTGCCAAGACGTGCCCATCAGGGCCACGTAAGCTCTGTTGCGATTCGATAGCCTCGTTGGGCACGCGATCGAAGCAAACCGGCAGTTTGATTATCACGATCCCGCACGTTCGATGTGGGACGTCATCACTAGGAGACGAGTAAGATGTTTCAGGAAAAAATAGGTGTGCGCTGGGTGAAGTTGGCGCTGGCGTTGTTGTCGGCCCATGCCGTGACAGTGGCGATGGCGCAGGAGCAGCCGGAGCCCAAGATGGAGCGGGTGGAAATCACCGGCAGTAATATCAAGCGGGTCGCGCAGGAGGGCGTCTCGCCGATGACCCTGATCACCAAGGAGGACATCAAGCGTTCCGGCGCGACCTCGGTGCTGGACGTGTTGCGCAACCTGCCCGGGGTGGGCGGCAATGGCAGTGAATTCGGCGGCGGCAACGACTTCCGCAACGGCGCCACCACGGCCAGCCTGCGCGGCATGCCGACCCTGATCCTGTTGAACGGCAACCGCCTGCCGGTGTCCGGCTCGGACGATTCCAACGGCTTCACCTCGGTGGACTTGAACATGCTGCCGCTGGCGGCGATCGAGCGCATCGAGGTGCTCAAGGACGGCGCCTCGGCCATCTACGGCACCGACGCGGTGGGCGGCGTGATCAACTTCATCATGCGCCAGAACTACCAGGGCACGGACCTGAGCGCCAGCTACGGCGGCACCACGCTGGGCGGCGGCGACGTGCGCAAGCTGTCGGTGGCCGGCGGCTACGGCGACCGCGCGACGCAGAAATTCAACCTGACCTACGCGGCGATGTACGAGGACACCAAGCGCATCAGGGGCACCGACCGCGACTGGGCCAACCACATCGACTTTGGCGCCAAGGGTGGCCTGCAGTACGCCAACGTGTACGGCGCCCACGGCACCGACGCCGGCACGCTGTCGATCGGCGGCAACCGCTTCCCCGACCCGGGCTGCCTGCCCGGCTCCAAGCTGCCGTATCCGAGCGGCGCCGAATGGTTCCCTTCGCCGACCCGCAACGGCTGCCTGTCGGCCACGGCGGAATTCACCGACCTGGTCAAGCCTTCGCGCCGCGCCGGCGCCACCGCCGCGCTGAACTGGGACATCACGCCGGACATGACGCTGTTCGCCAACGCCTTCTTCACCAACTTCGACAAGCGCATCGTCGGCCAATCGTCCTGGCTGCAGAACCGCGATCGCAACAACCTGGTCATCCCGGCCTCCAATCCGTTCAACACCTACGGCAAGCCGGTGACGGTGCGGCGCGATTTCCCGGTCTACGAGGGCGGCATCAAGACCAACGTCGACAACCTCTGGCTGCTGACCGGCCTCAAGGGCGAGATGGCGGGCTGGGACTGGTCGGCCACGCTGTCGCACGGCGAGGAGCGCGGCCGCACCGACACGCTGGGCGCCTACAAGCTGGAGGAACTGAACAAGGCGGTCGATGACGGGCGCTTCAACCCCTTCGGCGCCAACAGCAATTCGGACGCCCTGATCCGCGAGCTGTCGGGCGAGATGTTTGTGAAGACCCGCAGCAAGACCGATTCCATCAAGCTGCAGGCCGGGACCGAATTTGGCGAGCTGCCGGGCGGGAAGATCGGCGTGTCGGTAGGCTCCGAGCTGCGCAAGAACTCGCTGTCGTACACGCCGTCGCAGGACTGGCAGCAGGGCCTGCTGGGCCAGTACGCGGTGCTGCCAGCGATCTCCGGTTCGGAAAAGCTGTCGGCCGTGTATGCGGAGCTGAGCCTGCCGTTGCTGAAGACGCTGGAAGCCCAGGCCGCCGTGCGCCACGACAAATACGAGCTTGCCGGCTCGACCACCAATCCCAAGTTCGGCCTGAAGTGGAAGCCGGCCAGGGAGATCATGCTGCGCGCGAACTACAGCACCGGCATGGTGGCGCCGTCGCTGCCGCAGCGCTTCAGCGAGGGCCGCGATTCCTTCTCGGCGACCAAGGACCCGCACCGCTGCATCGAGGGCAATGTGTACTTCGATACCTACTGCACCCGCTACGTGAAGGCGTCCAACGTCGGCACCAAGGACCTGCAGCCGGAGAAGTCGAACCAGTACAACCTTGGCTTCGTGATCGAGCCGCTCAAGGACCTGAACATCGGCCTGACCTACTACGACATCAAGTGGAAGAACAAGATCGATGTGCTGGATAACACGACGGTGCTGGAAAACGAGGACGGCGCCTACAAGTCGCACGTGACGCGCGACGCTGTCACGGCCGACGACATCGCGGCCTACGCGGCGCTGTCGGCGGCCGAGAAGGCGCGGCTGGGGCCTCTGCGCGGCGAGCTGTCCAACATCAAGACCGGCTGGGTCAACCGCTTCCAGTCGCACACTTCGGGCATCGACCTGGACGCGTCCTACACCTTCCGCACCGACCGGCTGGGCCGCTTCAAGGTGTTCGGCGACGCCAACTACACGATCCGCTACGACACGGTGCTGCTGGCCGATAACGTCTACATCAACTGCCCGAACAACACCTCGTGCGACGCCGGCGAGTACAACAACCCGCGTGTGCTGGCGAACGTCGGCGTGAACTGGGACCTGGGACCGTGGAGCGCCACCGGCATCGTCAAGTACGTGGCCGGCACCAAGGTCGATCGTTCGCCGTCGGCGGTGCAGAACCAGTGGTATGACTTCTATGCCAAGGGGCGCCGCATTCCGGCCACCGCCACGATGGACGCGTCGGTGAGCTATGCCGGCATCAAGAACGCGGTGATCCGGGTCGGCGCGAACAACGTGTTCAACCGCGATCCGGCCTTCGATCCCGGCTCCTCGCTGGGCTACAACGACAGCTGGGGCGATCCGCGCGGCCGCTATGTGTATGTGAGCCTGGACTATAGTTTCAAATAAGCGGTACCGGCGATCCCGCCGTCCCCCGATGGACGGCCGGATCGCCGCCGCTGCGGAATATTGTTCTGGAGATTCGTCATTTTCATAATTGCCCGGTCTGTGCCCCACAGGCACAATCGCCCGCGAACCTTTAAGAAAGTGATGGAGACCCAATGAAATTGAAAACAAAAATCAGCCTGCTGTCGGCTGCCGTGGCATTGTGCTGCGGTAGCGTCGGCGCGCAAACCGGCGCGGCCGGGGAAGTGGCCGCACCAGCGTCCATGCCTTGGATGAACGCCAAGCTGGGCGCGGATGAACGCGCCCGCCTGGCGGTGGCGGCGATGACCATGGACGAGAAGCTCAAGCTGGTCTACGGCTACCTGGGCGCCGACATGGAATCGAAGAAGACCACGCGTCCCGCGCCGTCGTACAAGCAGTCGGCGGGCTTCATCTACGGCGTGCCGCGCCTGGGCATCCCCAACCTGTGGGAAACCGACGCCGGCGTGGGCGTGGCCAGCCAGGGCGGCCCGGATGCGCGTCCCGGCACGGCGCTGCCGTCCGGCCTGAACACGGCCGCCACCTGGGACCTGAACACCGCCTACGCGGGCGGCGCCATGATCGGCGCGGAAGCGCGCAGCTACGGCTTCAACGTGCTGCTGGCCGGCGGCGTCAACCTGATGCGCGAGCCGCGCAACGGCCGCAACTTCGAATATGCCGGCGAGGATCCTCTGTTGGCCGGCAAGATCGTCGGCGCGCAGATCAAGGGCATCCAGTCGAACCGCATCGTGTCCACCCTCAAGCACTACGCGCTGAACGACCAGGAAACCAACCGCACCACGCTCAACGTCAAGATCGACGACCGCTCGGCGCGCATGTCGGACCTGCTGGCCCTGCAGATCGCCAACGAGGAGGGCAATCCCGGCTCGGTGATGTGCTCGTACAACCGCGTCAACGGCGTGTACGCGTGCGAAAACAGCTACCTGCTCAACGAGGTGCTGAAGAAGGACTGGGGCTTCAAGGGCTGGGTGATGTCGGACTGGGGCGCGACGCACAGCACGGTGCCGGCCGCCAACGCGGGGCTGGACCAGCAATCGGGCATGCCGTTCGACCTGGCCGACTATTTTGGTCCGCCGTTGAAGGAAGCCGTGTTGAATGGCTGGGTGCCGCAGGCCCGCCTGGACGACATGGTGCGCCGCATCCTGCACGCGATGTTCGAGCATGGCGTGGTGGATCATCCGGTGGCGCCGGCGCCGCAGTCGATCGACTTTGGCGCGCACGCGGCCGTGTCGCGCAAGGATGCGCAGGAGGGCATGGTGCTGCTGAAGAACAGCACCGGCGCCTTGCCGCTGAGCCGTTCGGCCAGGAAGATCGCGGTGATCGGCGGTTATGCCGACCGTGGCGTGCTGGCTGGCGGCGGTTCGTCGCTGGTATATCCGGCCGGCGGCAATGCGGCGCCTGAATTGCTGCCCAAGACCTGGCCGGGCCCGGTCATGGTGTATCCGTCGTCGCCGTTGAAGGCCATCAAGGCGCGCCTGCCATCGGCGACGGTTGCCTACGCCGACGGCAGCGACCGCGCCGCCGCCGCCAAGCTGGCGCGCGAGAGCGATGTGGTGCTGGTGTTCGCGACCCAGTGGACGGGCGAGGGCTTCGACATGCCGAACCTGTCGCTGACCGACAAGCAGGACGAACTGATCGCCACGGTGGCCGAGGCCAACGCCAATACCGTCGTGGTGCTGGAAACCGGCGGTCCGGTGACCATGCCGTGGCTGCCGAAAGTGTCGGCGGTGCTGGAGGCGTGGTACCCCGGCAGCGACGGCGGCGAAGCGATCGCCGGCGTGCTGTTCGGCGAAGTCAATCCGTCGGGCCGTTTGCCGGCCACCTTCCCGGCGTCGGAATCGCAATTGCCGCGCCCGGCGCTGGACGGCTTCCCGGAAGTGGCGGACCGCCGCTTCGACGTCAACTACAGCGAAGGCGCCGCGGTCGGCTACAAGTGGTTCGACCTGAAGGGACTGACGCCGCTGTTCCCGTTCGGGCATGGCTTGTCCTACACCGAGTTCGCCTTCTCGGACCTGGCCGCCAGCGTCAAGGACGGCGCGGTGCGTGCTTCGTTCACTGTGAAGAATACCGGCAAGGTGGCGGGCAAGCAGGTGGCGCAGGTCTACGTGTCGCCGCTGACCGCCCGCTGGGAAGCACCGAAGCGCCTGGCCGGCTTCCAGAAGGTCGAGGTTCAGCCGGGTGCCGGCGTGCAGGGTTCCGTGACCGTCGATCCGCGCTTGCTGGCGATGTATGACTCGGCATCGAAGACCTGGAAAGTCGCCAAGGGCGATTACAAGCTGACCCTGGCGGCCAGCGCTGCCGACAGCAAGGCCGTGAGCACCGTGGTTCACCTGGATGCCGCCGTCTACGACGTGAACGGCAAGCCGCTGCGCAAGGCATCGCGCTAATCGCCGGACGATAAAAAGGGCGCTCGCTGCAAATGCAGCGGGCGCCCTTTTTTATTCCCTCACGAATCACCGGGAATTTGTTTCGCAGCGCGGCGCTTCCTGCGGCGGGCGCTTTTTCCAGAACCGGACTTGTGCCGAGTGCCACCATCTTGCGCCGTCGTTGTGCGGCTTTGGCCGGCGGCTTTCCGCGCCGAGCGGCAGACCTCGGCCAGCAACCATTCGTTGCTGCCGGGGAGGCGCAGCCATATGGCCTTCCATGCATTGCGGTTGCCGCTGCCATGCAGGTTCGCGAAGCACGATGGCGATACCGTATGACCTTCGTATTTGATTTCCGTTCCCACCACTGTGGCGAAATAGGGCTGGCTGCCGAAGCTGGCGCGCAGCCTTGTACCCTCGGGAAGAATGACCTGCTTCCATTGGTATCCGGCCTCGGACACCGCCGCGGGCTGCTGCGATGGCGGCGGCGGAGGATTGATGTAGTTTCGGATCGCTTCAATAACGAAGGGTTCCTGCGCCCAGGAATCCGACCAGAAATTGCCAGTGAATTCACCCAGCTCGACCAGCACATCGTCAGGTACGCGGATCGGGAACTGGAGGTTGTACGTGGGCTTGATTTTGGGGGAGGTAGGCATGGGGGCTCTCTAAAATCGGGTTTTACTAAGCGCTGCTAACCATTGCTAACCTGTACTACACAGCGCTAACACATACTAAAAATGCCGTGCCGAATGCTAATCGCTACTAATTTTTCGACCTGTATTCGTTAGAGGTGGTTAGTAGTCTTTAGTTCCGAAAATAGCGCGGAGTCGTACGAAATATCGATGGTTAGTATTGGGTAGCAGTGGTTAGCGGGTTTTAGTAAAAGCCGAAAAAATAGACCCCGCCCTGTACATGCCTGAGGTGCGGCCAATAAAAAAGGTTCATCGCGGATTACCGGGATGAACCTTTTTATTGCGCCCCGCCGTCAGCTCATGCAGGGCGGGGATGGTGAACCGCGATTACCACCAGAGGCTGTAGATCGTCGTCAGCGCGATGCCGATTACGGCCGAACCCAGCGCGAAGGCGCCGTCGACGCGGAACAGCGAGGTGTCGATGTGCATGTGCTTGACGTTGTCGCGCTTGGCATCGGCCATCTTGCTCATCACGACCATGCCGGCGATGACCACCCAGAACACGATGAACATGCGGTCCAGGAACGGGATCTCGAACACGCCGCTGCCGTTGTCCTTGGAGAAGCCGATAGTCGCCAGGAAGGACAGGTCCATCATCGTCGGCAGGAATTTCAGCAGGATCGAGCCGGCCAGGCCACCCAGCGTGGCGAACATGGCCGCGCCGGACGTGGTTTTCTTCCAGAAGAAGCCCATCAGGAACATGGCCAGGATGCCAGGCGAGACGAAGCCGGTGTATTCCTGGATGTACTGGAAGCCGCCTTTCTTGTCGATGCCCAGCATCGGCGCGATCACCACGGCTAGCGCCATCGCCACGACCACGCTCACGCGGCCGATCCACACCATGCGCTGCTCGGTGGCTTCCTTGTTGAAGGCCTTCTTGTAGATGTCCAGCGTGAAGATGGTGGCGATGCTATTGGCCTTGCCGGCCAGCGAAGCGACCACGGCGGCGGTCAGCGCCGCGAACGCGATGCCCTTCAGGCCCGAAGGCAGCAGGCCCAGCAGGATCGGGTAGGCGCGGTCGGGGTTGACTTCGCCGCCCACCTTCATGGCATCGCCCAGCGCGCCGGACTTGTCCAGTGCATACGCCGCGATACCAGGCAGCACCACGATCACCGGCATCAGCAGCTTCAGGAAGGCCGCGAACAGCAGGCCCTTGCGGGCGGTCGGCAGGTCGGCGCCCAGCGCGCGCTGCGTGATGTACTGGTTGCAGCCCCAGTAGTTCAGGTTGACGATCCACATGCCGCCCAGCAGGACCGACAGGCCCGGCAGGTCCATATAGTTGGGATTGTCGCGCTTGAGGACCATGTCGAAGTGGCCGCGGGCGTGGTTGTACAGCTCGGAGAAGCCTTGCAGCGCGCCGTGCTTGTTGCCCAATGCGGCGACCATGTCCAGTGCCAGCCAGGTCGTGACCAGGCCGCCGACCACCAGGCAGGTGACCTGCACCACGTCGGTGTAGCCGATGACCTTCATGCCGCCCAGCGTGATGATGGCGGCGAACACGGCCAGGAACAGCATGCAAGGGAGCAGGGCGATGCCGGACAGGCTGCTGATTGCCAGCGCGCCCAGGTACAGGATGGAGGTCAGGTTGACCACGACATACAGGCCCAGCCAGAACAGCGCCATGGTGGTGGCGACCGCCTTGCCGTAGCGTTGTTCAAGGAATTGCGGCATCGTGTAGATGCGGTTCTTCAGGTAGACGGGCATGAAGAACACGGCCACGATCACCAGCGTGGCGGCGGCCATCAGCTCGTAGACCGCGATGGCCATGCCGATGCGGAAGCCCGAACCGCTCATGCCGATGAACTGCTCGGCCGAGATGTTGGAGGCGATCAGCGAAGCGCCGATGGCCCACCAGGTCAGCGAACCTTCGGCCAGGAAGTAGTCATGCGAGGCGAGGCCGGAGCCGGCCTGCTTGCGCCGGTAGACCCAGATGCCATAGCCAGCGACCAGGACAAAATAGACAAGAAAGACGGTCACGTCCAACGTGGAAAAAGTGCTCATGCGGTACTCGCGAAAAAGATTGTCTCCGGATTGGCGGCCAAGCTGCGGCCGCGCCCATTTTATTGATGAATCTGCCAATGGATGATCTTAGGCGATTTCCACCTATAATTTCCAATACCACTTTTGCATGCAGCTATACTGTTTGGGTGGGGGCAGATTCGTTTTTGCCTCTATTTTCCCGCGACCTTGACCAGGCTCGGCGCCTTGCGGGCCACTTCGCCGTCGCCGCTCGCGTTCAGGCGGCTGGTGGCGTCGTTCCAGTGCAGCCGGACCGTCGTTCCCTTGCCTTTTTCATAATCGTAGGACACGCCGTCGTCGTCATACAGCGCGAAGTCGCCATCCTTGCCGGGATAGACGCGGATCTCGGCGACCTGCTGGCGCTCGGCGGTCGACTGGATCTCCGAGCCCAGCGGCACGATGGCGCCGGCCCGCACGAACACCGGGATCTGGTCGATCGGCGCCGCCACCTTGACCCAGCGGCCGCCCGCCAGCTTCTCGTTGGTCCAGAAGTTGTACCAGTCGGCGCCGGCCGGCAGGTAGACATCCTTTTGCGTCTGGCCCTGCTCGGTCACGGGCGCGACCAGGAACGCCGGCCCGAACATGTACTGCGTGCCGATGTCGGCCACCTTGGGGTCGTTCGGGAAGTCCATCCACAGCGGCCGCATGAACGGCGCGCCGCTGTCGTAGGTGGCCTTGGCCTGGCTGTAGATGTAGGGCAGCAGCTGGTAGCGCAGGCGGTCGTAGCGGGCCAGGATCGGTTCGGCCTGGGTGCCGAATTCCCACAATTCCGTGTGCTTGCGGTCGCCGTGCACGCGCAAGGTCGGCAGGAAGGTGCCGTACTGGAACCAGCGCGTGAACAGTTCAGGATAGTCGTGGTTCTGGCCGACCGTGCCGGTGCCGCCTGCCGGGTCGAGCAGCGGCGCCTTGGTGGCCTTGGTCGATTGCGGCAGCCACTGCCAGCCGCCAATGTCGTTGCCCCAGTAGGCGATGCCGGAGGCTGTCATGTTCAGGCCGGTCGGGATCTGGCGCGTCAGCGCTTCCCACGAGGGGCTGATGTCGGAGGACCAGAACAAGGCGCCGGTGCGCTGCGAGCCCAGGTAGGCGGCGCGCGACAGGACCAGCGCGCGCTTGTTCGGCTTCCACGCGCGCATGTTCTCGGCAAAGCCTTCGACGTGCAGCAGCGGGTAGACGTTGTGGTAGCGGTCGCCGGAGCCGATCGAATAGAAGTAGCCGCTCGGTACCAGGTCGGGCTCGGTCTCGTCCAGCCATGGATAGTCGAAGCCGTGCGACAGCACGTTGTCGCGCGCGTGTTCCCAGAACCATTTGCGGGCCGCTGGGTTGGTCGAGTCGATCAGCGCGCCGGTGCGGTCCGAGCGCGACGGCAGGCCGTCGACGGTCTTGCCGTCCTTGTCCTTGAGGAAGTAGCCCTTGGCATCGAGCTCGTTGAAGTAGCGGCCCGAGCTCTCGAAGCGCGGCCAGAACGAAATGATGGACTGCATGCCCAGGCCGTGCAGCTCCTTGTTCATGGCGTCCGGGTCGGGGAATTGCGCCGGGTCGATGTCCAGCTGGCCCATGCGGGTCCAGTAGAACCAGTCCACCACCATGATGTCGAGCGGGTATTTCTTCTGGCGGTAGGTATTGGCCACGCGCAGCACTTCCTGCTGGCTCTCGTAGCGCGCCTTGGACTGGATCAGGCCGAACGCGGCCTTCGGCGGGATCGGCGTCTTGCCGGTCACGCGCGCGTAGCCGGAATACAGTTCCTCCGGCGTGTTGCCGGTGATGACGAAGAAGCTGACGCGCTCGCCCACGCTGGACTGGAACGCGGTGCGGCCGTTGATGCCGGCGATGAAGCGCGTCGGCGACGGGTTGTCCCAGACGATGCCGTAACCCTTGGACGACACCATGAACGGCACGCACACGGTTTCGCCGGCCGGCGCGTCGTACCAGTGCTTGCAGTCGATGACGCGGCCGCGCAGGTCCAGCGGGCCCATCGATTCCTGGTTCTGGCCCATGCCGTAGTAATGCTCGTCGGCCGGCGCGCTGAACGAGGCGCTGGCCTGGTAGGTCTTCTCTGTGTTGACGGTTTGCGGCGCCAGGTCCCAGCCGGTCATGTCGAGCACCACTTCGCCCCTGGCGTTCTTCACCTGCAGCGCGACCGGCGCCAGCGTCGAGGCAAAATATTTCTCGCTCATGGACGGCACGTGCGGCGCGGGCGCCGGCGCCACGTGCAGGCTCAGCGCGGACGAGCTGAAGGTGTCGCCGTCCTTGCCGCCGGTGTGGCGGAAGGCCGCGTTGTCGACGCCGCCGGCCAGGATGCCGTAGCCGCCGGGCTTCAGCGCCTCGGCCTTGTCGGCGGCTACCGTGACGCGGACCACGTTCGGGCCGTAGGCCTCGACCGAGACCCAGGCGCCGTTGCGGTCCAGCGTGGCGATCGGCGCGGCCTGGGCCGACGCGGCGGCGCCCAGCGCGATCAGGGAAATCGAGGCGGCCAGGGTCTTGCGCCGGTGATGCATAGTCATGTTGTCTCCTGAATTGTTGTACATGGATG
Source organism: Duganella vulcania (assembly GCF_009857655.1). NCBI lineage: Bacteria > Pseudomonadati > Pseudomonadota > Betaproteobacteria > Burkholderiales > Oxalobacteraceae > Duganella > Duganella vulcania. The sequence goes on along the minus strand of NZ_WWCX01000020.1, from coordinate 63,330 downwards.
GTTATGGAATCAGTTTGCGGTCGCGCAGCCACTCTTCGGCGCGGCGCGGCCAGTTGGACGCCGTGCCCTGGCCGGCGCGCATGCCCATGCCGTGGCCGCCGTGCTCGAACAGCATCATCTCGGCCGGCACATGGGCGCGGGTCAGGGCCTGGAAGTACAGGATGCTGTTATCGACCGGCACCGCGCCGTCGTCCTGGGAGTGCATCAGCAGCGTGGGCGGGGTCTGCGCGTTGACCTGCTGCTCGAGCGACATCTGCCGCACCAGCTCGGCGGACGGCGAGGTGCCGAGCAGGGCGCGGCGCGAGCCGGCGTGCGTGACCGCCGACTCCATCGAGATGACCGGATACATCAGCATGGCGAAGTCCGGACGCGCGCTGACGGCGTCGAGCGCGTCGCCGCCGCGGCCGGCCGGCAAGTTGTACAGGGTGGAGGCGCTGGCGGCCAGGTGTCCGCCAGCCGAGCTGCCCATGACGCCGATACGGTCCGGCGCCACGCCGTATTGCGCCGCCTGCGAGCGCACCAGGCGGATCGCGCGCAGCACGTCCTGCAGCGGCGCGGGATGGCCGTAGCCGGACAGGCGCGACTTGAGCACGAAGGCGGTCACGCCCAGGTTGGACAGCCACTGCGCGTACTGGTGGCCCTCGCGGGTGAAGGACAGGAATTCATATCCCCCCCCGGGGCAGATGATGACGGCGGTGTGGGCCGGCCGGTCGTATGAGGCGGGATATACGGTCAGCGTGGGGATGCTGACGTTGCTGATCCGCTCGTCGTCCAGCCGCTCCGGGCCCAGCTGCGGATGCGGACCGGGGAAGCCGTTCGGCCAGAGGGTGACGACATTGCCCTGGGCGCCGGCGCCGGCCGAGGCCACGAGCAGCAAAGCCAGTATCCATGAACGCATGATGTGATCTCCTTTGTTATACTTTTGACCCCGGTATTTTGGGCGCTTCATGATTGCAGAGCCGCCGTGCGACCGCAATTATGAAAATCACCGATCATGAGTATGATTTCACCGCCGGAATGTGCGCCGGCCATCCACTTCGGGACCAGGAAAATGAAACAGTACGGCACATCCGCCATTCTCGTGGGCCTGGCAGGCTCGATGCTGCTGCTCGCTTGCACGCCAAAGACGCCGCAGGTCGCCGCCGAGGATATCCGCATCGCCAAGCTGGAGCCGCTGGCCGTCAGCGGCCCCGACCGGAATGTCGGGGAGGTCCGGCTGGTCAAGTCCAGCGAGCCGGACTATGTGCCCGAGCCGGTGGCGCAGGCCCTGCTAGCGCAGCTCAAGCAATGGCCGAAGACGGGGACGGAGCTTGGCGACGCGCTCAATACCTGCTCGACACAGGTGGCGGTGACGCAGCTTGGCGGCAAGTCCGCATGCCGCGAAGCGATGGGGGATGACGACGAGGCGGCCTGCTACAAGCAGCACGGCTACGGCAGGAAGACGGTGGCGCAGGCGCTGATGGCCGATCATCGCGACCTGAACGGCGATGGCGTGAAGGACTACATCATCTCGGACCGCTACTATTGCACGAGCCTGTCGGCCAATCAGGGGGCGGTCTATTTTGTCATGCTGTCGCAGCCGAAAGGGGGCTACAAGCTGGCCTTTGCGGACTGGGCTTCGCCGGTCCTGTATGCGGTGGACGCCAAGGTCGACGGCAAGGCGGTTCTGGTCGAGCGCATTGCCAAGCTGGACGGCGAGACCACGCGCATCCTGAACCTGGTCGACGCGAAGTACGTGCGCAAGAGCTGCTTGTTCCAGGACGAGCACGGCTACAGCCCATGCTCGTTATAGGCGGATATGAAGAACCTGTCGATACCGGCCCTTGCGCTGGCCTTGCTGTCCCCGTTCCATTGCTCCGCGGATGAAGGCGAAGCGCCAAGGGCCGTGGATGTGTTTTTTGTCGCTGATGGCGTGTCGTTCGGGACGCGTATCGATGACATTATTTTGGAGAAGATAGGCTGCACCTACACGTTCGGCGATACCGGGACCGCCTCGAAGCTGCTGAAACTGATGGAGGCGGCACGGGATGTGCCGCAAGACGCCAGCGATCTGAAAACCAAATTTGAAGTCCGGTACAAATTCCTGTTTCATTTTCAAAGCGGCGCTTCCATTTCGATCAGGTTCGGTCAAAAGTACCTCAATCAATCGTATCTGGATGGAAGCTGGAATTCCGTCCCCATCCATCTGCGGGCCGAGCTGGCCGAACAGGTGCGCGCAACCATCAGGAACGCCGGCGGCGCGCAGACCAACCAGAACGCCTCCGGTTCTTGCGCAGGGCCTTGACCGCCGCGCATGCCCGCCGGTCGGCCGCATCGTCCGCGAATTCCGGGCCCCGGATGGCCGTGTTTACTAAAGAAGCCTAAACGCGGCCCTGTTTTTACGCTTTCTGAAAAATTCATTTTTCCCGATGGTATAAATGCTCTGCCCAAAAACGCAGCAACACCGTTTTTGAGGCAGCACACATAAGCATAAATATCAAGGGAGACGTCATGAAACAGCAGCAGATGTACACCGGCGGCAGGCCGCACCCTGTCCGGCTCACCGCGATCGCCTTCGCCGTGGCCACGCTGGCGTTGGGCGCTAGCGCCCAGGCCCAGCAGGAGGCCGCCAAGCCGGGCGAGGCCGCCGCGCCGGCGATGCAGACCGTCACCGTGGCCGGCATCCGCGCCTCGATGGCCGAGTCGCTCAACCAGAAGCGCCACGCCGATTCCTTCGTCGAGGTGATCACGTCCGAGGACGTCGGCAAGATGCCGGACAAGAACGTCGCCGATTCGCTGCAGCGCATCGCCGGCGTGTCGGTGGCGACCGCTGGCGGCACCGAGGGCGGCTTCGGCGAGAACGACCGCGTCAGCCTGCGCGCGACGCCGTCCAACATGACGCTGACCACGCTCAACGGCCATACCGTGTCGTCGGGCGACTGGTTCAACCAGAACATCAACAGCGGCGGGCGCAGCGTCAGCTACTCGCTGTTCCCGGCCGAGATGATCGGGCAGATCGTGGTCCACAAGAGCTCGCAGGCCGACCTGATCGAGGGCGGCGCGGCCGGCACGGTCGACATCGAAACCCGCAAGCCGCTCAGCTTCAAGCAGAAGCTGACCGCCATCGGCACCGCCGAAGGCGTGTACGGCACCGGCGCGAAAAAGACCGATCCGCAGGTCAGCGGCCTGGTCAACTGGAAGAATGACAGCAACACCATCGGCATCCTGGCCCAGGCGTTCGAACAGAAGCAGTCGCTGCGCCGCTTCGGCCAGGAATTCCTGTGGTGGGACAAGGTCGAGAACATCGACTCGGCCGCCTTGCTGGCCGCCCATCCCGACCTGCGCGGCAAATACCTGTCGATGCTGACCGGCTCGGCGCTGTTCCAGCAGGTGCGCGAGCGCCAGGGCGGCAGCCTCGACTTGCAGGTCAAGGTGTCGAACGACTTCGGCTTCGACCTGACGGGGTTCTACTCGCGCATGAACGCCCGCAATTCCAACGCCAACTACATGCACGCGCCGGTCGACACCATCGGCGGCGGCGCGCTGCCGTCGGCCTACACGATCAGCGGCGACACCGTCACCTCGATCACCTTCCCGGCGGTGTGCTCGGCGCAGAATTGCTCGAGGGCGGTGTCGTCGGCCCAGCACATCATCGCGCGGCCGTCGTCGTACAGCGACTCGGGCTACGTCAACCTGGACTGGAACTACCGCGCCAACGACGCGCTGACCTTCACGGGCAAGTTCGGCAAGACCAAGGGCACCGGCTTCTCGCCCGACACCGCCTACGCGGCCAACCAGGCGTATGCCGGCAGCGGCTACACCCTGCACGGCCTGGACGCGCCGGCCACGATCTGGGTCGACAACGCCAAGACCTACACGCCGCGCACGGTCGAGCCGGTCGGCGGCTGGGCCTTCGAAACCAGCGCCACCGACAAGGAAAGCTACGGCCAGGTCGACGGCAGCTACGTCACGCCGTGGGCCACGCTGACCAACCTGCGCTTCGGCGTGCGCGCGGCCGACCACAACCGCATCCACGAGGGCCGCTCGGGCGACGTCTCCGACGCCGGCAAGACGGTGGCCAACAATCCCGGCGGGCTGACCAGCTTCCCGGCCAGCCCGCTGTCCAATGTGCTGGACGGCCCGTGGACGTTCTCGCCCGACGCGGTGGCGGCCTGGGGCGACAAGTACGTCACCTACCGCAAGACCTACAACGGCCAGTTCGTGATCGACGAGAAGACCCGCGCGGCCTACCTGATGAGCGACCTGAACTACAACGACATCCAGGGCAATGTCGGCGTGCGCTATGTCCGCACCGACGTCGAGGTGGCCAACCGCTCGCCGGAAACGGTGTGGGATCCGGTGCGCACCAACAACCGCTACAGCAATTTCCTGCCCAGCCTGAACCTGCGCAAGGAACTGCGGTCCGACCTGACGCTGCGCGCCTCGGCCAGCCGCACGCTGGCGCGTCCCGACATCGGCACGCTGGGCAATATCGACCTGAACGACCTGACGCTGACCGGCAGCGGCGGCAACCCCAACCTCAAGCCCATCATGTCGAACAACTACGACCTGGGGCTGGAGTGGTACTTCAAGCCGCGCTCGCTGTTGTCGCTGAGCCTGTACAAGATGCAGATCGGTTCCTACATCACCTTCGGCTCGTCGCGCGAGCAGTTCTTCAACCGCCGCCAGAACAAGATCACGACCTATGCGATGACGTCGGCCGTGAACACCAAGGCCGAGGTGCAGGGCTTCGAGATGCAGTACATCCACGACCTGGGCAATGGCTTCGGCTTCAACACCAACTACAGCTTCGCCGACGGCAAGGAGACCGGCCGCGCGCCGACCTCCGCCTGCGCCGAGGACAACAACTGCGACATGGTGGGCACCTCGCGCAACTCGGTCAACGGCGGCGTGTTCTACGAGAGCGCGAAGTTCAGCGCGCGCGTCAACTACAGCTACCGCTCGACCTACCTGAACGGCCTGGACCGCCGCAGCGCGATCTACCAGGGCGGCGTGGGCAACCTGTCGGCGTCGCTGCAGTACGAGCTGACCGAGAACCTCAGCCTGTCCTTCGAGGGCAAGAACCTGAACGACCCGATGCTGATCTCCTGGTCGGGCAGCAAGGACCGTCCGAGCGCCTTCTACAAGAACGGCCGCCAGTTCTATCTGGGCCTGCGCGCCAAGATCTGATGCACGGGGCCCGGCGCGCCGGGCCTGATTCAACCGGAAGATCTGGACCCGTCGCAGGGGCCAGGTCTTTTTTTGCCTGATACCTCCAAGGAAGACACCCACCATGACCTCTATCGTTTCCCTGTGCTCCCACGCCGGCGGGCTGCCGGCGCCGGACTGGCAGTTCCGCCTGGCGCCCTCCGATCCGCTGGCGCGGGAGCGCCCCGCGCTGGCCGAGTGGCACGCGGCGACCGTGCCCGGCCATGTGCACACCGACCTGCTGGCGCGAGGGCTGATCGCCGATCCCTATTTCGAGAACGAGGAAGCCGCGCTGCAATGGATAGGCAATGCCGGCTGGGAGTACCGGCTGCGCTTCGACGTCGACGCGGCCACGCTCGCGCATCCGCGCCAGCATCTGGTGCTGGACGGCGTCGATACCTACGCCTGCGTCTGGCTCAACGGCGTCAAGCTGTGCTCGACGGCCAACGCCTTCCGCGGCTGGCGCCTGAACGTGCGCGGCATGCTGAAGGCCCGCGACAACGTGCTCACCGTGCAGCTGCATTCGCCGATCGCCCGCATGCTGCCGGCCGTGCAGGCGATGCCCCACAAGTTGCAGGGCAACTATCCATCGCCCTTCGGCGACGAGCCGCGCGACGCCATGACCGCCAACTTCGTGCGCAAGCCGGGCTACCACTACGGCTGGGACTGGGGGCCGCGCTTCGTCACGGCCGGCATCTGGCGCCCGGTGCGGCTGGAGACGGGCGACCTGGTGCGCCTGGCCGACTTGCAGGTGCAACAACTGGAGGTCAGCGCCGCCCGCGCGCGCCTGTCGGTCCGCTGCGCGTTGCGGCTGGACCGCGCCGCGCCGTTGCAATTGCAGCTGACCTTGCTCGATCCGGATGGCCTGCAGGTGTGCGCCGTCACGCGGATGCTGGCGCCGCAGGCCGGCATGCTGTGCGAACAGGTCGCGCTGCAGGTGGACCAGCCGCGCCGCTGGTTCCCCAACGGCTACGGCGAGGCCGCGCTGTACACGCTGCTGGTGCAGGTCAGCGGCGAGGACGGCGTGGTGCTCACGCAGCGCCGCCGCATCGGCCTGCGCAGCGTGGCGCTGCGCCGCGAGCGCGACCAGTGGGGCCGCCAGTTCTATTTCGTCGTCAACGACATCGCCGTGTTCGCCAAGGGCGCCAACGTGATCCCGTTCGACATGTTCCCCAACCGGGTGGCCCCGGCGGCGATGCGCGCGATACTGGAGTCGGCGCGGGAGGCCAACATGAACATGCTGCGCAACTGGGGCGGCGGCTATTACGAGTGCGACGAGTTCTACGACATCGCCGACGAGCTGGGCCTGATGGTCTGGCAGGATTTCATGTTCGGCGGCGGCGTCGTGCCGGCCTACGATGCGCGTTTCCGCTACAACGTGCTGCGCGAGGCGGTGCAGCAGGTGCGCCGGCTGCGCGACCACGCCTGCGTTGTGCTCTGGTGCGGCAACAACGAGGAGGAAACCGCGTGGAAGGAGTGGGGCGTCGGCGCCAAACTGGCGGCGGAGGCGCCGGAGTTCGCCGCCACCGTCTGGGATGGCTATGTGCGCCTGTTCGGCGCCAACCTGCGCAAGGTGGTGGCCCGGCACGGCGGCGGCATGCCGTATCTGTCCAGCTCGCCGAGCAACGACCTGGACGGCCCGGCCAACGACAGCGACAACGGCGACAAGCATTACTGGGATGTCTGGGCCGGCTCCAAGCCGGTCGAAGCGTATTTGCGGGAGACGCCGCGCTTCATGTCCGAGTTCGGCCTGCAGGCCTGGCCGGTGGCCGCCACCATCGACAGCGCGATCGCGCGCGCGCACCAGCAGGTCGACTCGCCGCAGGTGCGCGGCCACCAGAAATTCCTGGCCGGCGCCGGCAACGACAGGATCTTGCACTACATCCGCGCCAACTATCGCGAGCCGGCCAGCTTCGCCGACTTCGTCTACCTGAGCCAGGTGATGCAGGCCGAGGGCATCGAGCTGGCCAGCCTGCACCACCGCGCCAGCATGCCGCGCACGATGGGCTCGTTGTACTGGCAGCTCAACGATGTCTGGCCGGGCGCCTCCTGGGCCAGCGTCGACTACCATGGGCGCTGGAAGGCGCTGCAATTCCATGCGCGGCGCTTCTTCGCGCCGGTCATTGTCGCGGCCACCCGCGACGAGGGCGTGACCTGCGTGGCGCTGGTGTCGGACCACCAGCAGACGTTGCTGGGCGAACTGCGCGTGCGCGTGATGGACATGCATGGCCATTGTCTGCGCGACACCCGGGAACAGCATGTGATGCCGCCCTGCGCCGCCATGCAGGTGGCCAGCTACCACGACCAGCAGCTGCTGGGACCGTTGGACGCGCGCAGCCACGTGGCGGTGTTCGACCTGTCGCTGGCCGGCGAGCTGGTCTCGCGTGGCGTGGTCTACTTCGCGCCGGCCAGGGAAGTGAAGTGGCCGGCATCGGCACTGCACGCGGAGCTGGGCGAACAGGACGGCGAAGTGCGGCTCGAGCTGTCGTGCAAGGCGCTGGCGCGCGCGGTGTGGGTGGAGTTTGAAGGGCTGGACGTGGAGGTGTCGGACAATGCGCTGACCATGCTGCCGGGCGAGCGGCGCGTGCTGCGCCTCGGCGGCGCCGGCCTCGACGACCTGCGCCGCTGCCTCAAGCTGCGCCACCTGGGCGAGGCGGCCTGACGCCTTGCGGCGCCGGCACGCGCCGGCGCCGCTTGCCTATTGCTTCGGCGCCGCGCCGGGCAAGGGCATGCGCCGCACCAGCAGCGTGACCGGCACGGCGCTCAGCAGCACCCACAGGAAGAAATGCTGGTAGCCCAGCGCCGCCTGGATGTCGCCGCTGATCACCTTGAAGATCACAAAACCCAGCTGCATGATGCCCGACGCCAGCGCGTAATGCGCCGCGCAATATTTTCCCACCGACAGCACCTGGATGATGAACAGGATCAGGCCGACAAAGCCGAAACCATAGCCCAGCATCTCCACGCTGATGGCCGCCGTGATGACCCACAGGTCGGTGGGCATCTGGGTGCTGAGGAAATAGAACACCAGGTTGGGCAGGTTGACCGCCAGCACCAGCGGCAGCAGGGCGCGCCGCAGGCCCAGCCAGGCCGCGAAGTAGCCGCCCCCCAGGCTGCCCAGGATGAAGGTCAGCGTGCCGGCCGTGCCGTACACCGAGCCGATCTGGCCGGTCGTCAGGCCCAGGCCGCCCAACTCCCGCGCGTCGCGCAGGAACAGCGGCGCGATGGTCTGCACCTGGGCCTCGCCGGCGCGAAACAGGATGATGAACACGATGCACAGCCAGATGTCCGGCTTGCGGAAAAAGTCGCTGAACACGTCGCGCAGCGTTTCGCCGGCGCTCATCGGCGAGCCGGCCGGCGCGGGCGTGTGCGGGATCGCCCTCCAGTGGTAGGCCCCGAGCGCGAGCATGATGGCCGCCAGCAGCACGAAGATGATGGCCCACGCGGTGCGCACCGGGTAACGGCTTTCCAGGTAGCCGGCAAGGATCACCAGGCCGCCAAGCGAGAGGAACTTGCCGGCGTTGAAGAAGGCGCCGCACCAGCCCGCGTAGCGGGCCTGCTGGTACTCGTTCAGGTGCAGGATGTAGAGGCCGTCGGCGGCGATGTCGTGCGTGGCCGCCGACAGCGAGGCCAGCATGAACACCGCGATGCAGGCCGCGAAATAGCTGGGCAGCTGCAGCGCCAGCGCGACCAGGCCGAAGGCGCAGCCGGTGATCCACTGGCAGACGATGACGGTGCTTTTCTTGTTCGAGCTCAGTTCCAGCAGCGGGCTCCAGAGCGGCTTGAAGACCCAGGCCAGGCCGAGGAAGCCGGTCCAGTGGGTGATTTGCTCGTTCGATATCCGCAGGCTCTTGAACATCAGGCTGGCGACCAGGGCGACCGCGTAGAACGGCAATCCCTCGGCCAGGTACAGGCTGGTGATCCAGCGCAGCGGATTGCGCATGCTATCGGTGTGTTGGTTCATGTCGGAACTTTCGGGAAGGCAGGCCGGCGCGGGCGTGCGGCCGCCTGCCCGTGGTGGCGCGGGCAGGCGGGAGGACGACGAGGGAATGCCCGGCGCGAACCGGGCAGGGTGTTACGGCGCCGCGCTGGCGCCCGGTTCAGGCGGCACGCTGGCCGGGCTGCTGCCCCAGTGTGCGGCGGCCGGGTCGGTGGACAATTGCATGCGCAGCTGTCCGCCGCGCTGCAGTTGTTCCCAGTCCAGCCAGACCTTGTCGTGCGGCTTGGCGTTCCAGCTCAGCTGCGTGACGAAGGAGGGCAATGCCGCCGGCGAGGTGGCCGACGATGCGGCCGGCGCATTCTTCTCGATGAGCAGCTGCTTGCCGTTGCCCAGGTCGACCTGGGCCTTGGCGAACTTCGGCTCATGCAGCAGGAAGCGGCCGCTGCCCGGCGTCGACGGATAGATGCCCAGCGCGCTGAACACATACCACGCCGACATCGTGCCCAGGTCGTCGTTGCCGGTCACGCCGTTGGGCGCGTTGCTGAACAGCGTTTCGGCGGCGCGCAGCACGGCGCTGGTTTTCCACGGCTGGCCGACCAGCGTGTACATCCACGGCGCGTGCAGGTCCGGTTCGTTGTTGGGGTTGTAGCGGAACTGGTTGTAGTAGTTGTACGCGCCCATCACCCATTCCTTGCGCACCGCCTGGAAGGGATCGGCGCTCAGCGCGTCGTAGGCGAAGAAGGCGTCGAGCCGGCGCGCGGTCTGCTCGCGTCCGCCCATGGCCTTGACCATGCCGCCCACGTCCTGCTGCACCAGCCACTGGTATTGCCAGGCCGTGCCCTCGTGGAAGCCGTGCTCGGCGCGCGGCGTGTAGCTGCCGTCGAGCTCGGTGTACCACTGGCCGTCGGCGGTCTTGGCGCGCGGGAAGCCCTGGAAGCCCAGCTGCTGGTCCTTGGCCGCGTTGTCCCAGACGTTGCGCCAGTTGCCGGCGCGCTGGCGCAGCAGCGCCGCGTCGGCCTTCTTGCCCAGCGCCTCGGCCATGAAGGCCAGCGCGCCGTCGGCCTGCGCATATTCCATCGTGGCCGAGCCGCCGTGGTGCGGATCGACGTCCATGCCCTTGGCGCGGAACGACAGGTCGTACTGCACGTAACCCTTGCTCAGGTAGCTGGGGTTGCCGGCGCGGCCCTCGCTGCGGCTGCCGAACGGCGGCACGCCGAAGGCGTTCTCGCGCAGCGCCGCGTAGGCTTGCTGCTCGCGGCCCTTGAGAGCGCCGTAGCGCCACAGGTCGACCAGGAACGGTGTGACCGGGTCGCCCGTCATCACGTTCGATTCGAAATTGGCGTAGCCCCAGCGCGGCAGCCAGCCGCCTTGCTCGCGGATCTTCAGCACCGAATCGGCGATGTCGCGCGCACGCTCGGGACGCAGCAGCGCGATCAGCTGGTTCTGCGCGCGGTAGGTGTCCCACAGCGAGAAGAACTCGTAGTAGGTGGCGTTGCCGGCCGAGTGGATGCGGTCGTCGTAGCCGCGGTAGCGGCCGTCGACGTCGTTGCCGGTCAGCGGCTGCAGCAGGGCGTGGTACAGCGCGGTGTAGAACACGGTGCGCTGGTTCTGGTCGGCGCCCTCGATGCTGACCGACTTGAGTTCCTTCTGCCACGCCTGCTGCGCCTGCTCGCGCATGCTGTCGAAGCTGCGCGGCGCGCCTTGCGCGTAGGCGTCGGCGCGCAGGTTGCGGCGGGCGCCGTCGGCGTCAACGTGCGAGATGGCGCTGATGGCCGTCACCGCCTGCTGGTCCTTGACGTCGAAGGTGAACCAGGCGCCGTGCGGGCGGCTGTCGCCTTGCAGGCTGGGCTGGCGCGAGCCGGGCGTGCCGCCGGTCTCGTTCCAGATGCCGTGCGCGCTGAAGGGGCGGTCGAACTCCATGCGGAACCAGGTGGCGTACTGCGCGCCGCCGCAGAAGCTGCGCGTGACGATCTTGCCTTCCACGCTGTGGTCGTCCACCACGCGCAGGCTGCTGCCGACCACCGAATGGCGCTCGTTGGCCTGGCCCAGGTTGACCAGGATGTGGCCTTGCGCGGTGCCGTGCGCGAAGGTGTAGCGTTCGGCGGCGGCGCGGGTGAGGGCGGTGGTTTCGGCGGTGATGCCGCCGTAGCTGGTCAGCTTGACCTTGAAGTAGCCGGCATCGCCCACCTCGCCGTCGTGGGTGTACTCGGACGCGTAGCGCTTGTGGTCGAAGCTGTCGGCCTTGCTGGTGTCGAAGGTGCCGCCCTTGCCGATGCTGCCGGTGACCGGCAGCACCGACAGCTTGCCGCCCTGTTCCCAGCAGCCCGCGCCGGACAGGAAGAAGTGGCCGAAGCCGCGGATCTTGGGATCGGTGTAGTGCCAGCCGGCGTAGTGCTCGCCGATCGGACTCACCTGCAGCATGCCGAACGGCGCCGACGCGCCGGGGAAGGTGTTGCCGTCGTCCTGCGTGCCGATGAAGGTGTTGACCGGCGCGGTTGAGGTTGCCGCGATGGCCTGGGTGCCCAAGCAAAACGCCGCGCCGGCAAGGATGCCGTAAATCTTGTTCTTCATGCGTGTCTCCAAAAATTATTGTTGTGGGTGTTCAGTCGAGTGCCTTGAAGCGCACCGCCGCGCCGCCGCCCGGCGCCAGCCACAGCGGCAGCACATCGTCGCGGCCGACCTCGCGCTGTTCGATGACGATGTCGTAGGGATTGCTCTCCCAGTCGGCGCGCGCGCCGTCGCGGTAGATCTGCGCCTGGTAGCGCTTGGACGGCGCCAGGAAATCCAGCTTGAGCTTGAGCGAACGCGGCTGCTCGTTGCTGAGCGCGCCGAGGAACCAGTCGGCGCCGCCACGCTGCTGGCGCGCCATCGCCACGTACTGGCCGACCTCGCCGGCGATGGCGCGGCTCTGCTCCCAGTCGGTCGGCACGTCGACGATGAACTGGAAGGCGTCGCGCCGCGCCTCGTAGTTTTCCGGCAGGTCGGCCGCCATCTGGATCGGGCTGTACAGCACCACGTACAGCGCCAGCTCCTTGGCCAGCGTCGAGCGCACGCGGTTCTCGGACTGCTCGCCGTTCGGCTTCAGGTTGAAGATGCCCGGTGTATAGTCGAACGGCCCGGACAGCATGCGCGTGAACGGCAGGATGGCCGTGTGCTCGGGCGGATTGGGCGGGAAGCCCCAGGCGTTGTACTCCTGGCCGCGCGCGCCTTCGCGGGTGATCCAGTTGGGGTAGGTGCGGCGCAGGCCGGTGTCCTTGACCGGCTCGTGGGTGTCGATGCTGATGTGGCGCTTGGCCGCCTCTTGCACCGAGCGCAGGTATTCGCCGACCATGAACTGGCCGTCGTGCCACTCGTAGCGCACGCGGCCCTGCGCATCGATGCGCTTGATTTTGGCGTTGTCGGCCACGTAGCCGGTCTTCACCTGGGTGACGCCGTTGTCGCGGTAGTAGTCGTAGGCGGCGCCCATCTGGCTGGCGTAGTGGCTGACCGCGCCCGAGGTCTCGTGGTGGCCGATCAGCTGCACGCCGGTTTTCTTCGCGTAGGCGGCCACCGCCTTCATGTCGAAGTCGGGGTAGGGCTGGGTGAACTTGAACAGGTCGCCGTTGTCCGGCCATTCGCCGTCCCAGCCCACGTTCCAGCCTTCGACCAGCACGCCGGAGAAGCCGTACCTGGCGGCGAAGTCCATGTAGCGCTTGGTCTCCTCGGTGGTGGCGCCGTGCTTGGGGCCGGACGACCAGGTCTTCTGCCACAGGTGCATGGCCCACCAGATGCCGATGTACTTGCCCGGCTTGACCCAGGAGACGTCGCCCAGCTTGTTCGGCTCGTTCAGGTTGAGGATCAGGTCGGAGTTGAGCAGGCCGGGCGCGTCCGGCGAGATCTGGACGGTGCGCCAGGGCGACTTGAATTCGCCGTGGGTCTTGACCTTGACGCCGTCGTACCACGGCGTCAGGTCGGCCTTGAAGACGCCGTCGCGCTGCTGCGCCAGGGTCATCGACGCGTAGTCGGTCAGCGCCGCCTCGTGGATGCTCAGGTGGACGCCCGAGGCCGTGCGCATCGTGAACGGCGTCTCGACGTGTGCAGCGTCGCGCAGCGGGGTGCTGCGGTACAGGTATTCCAGGCTGCGCCAGGCGCGCGCCGGGATCCACCAAGCGCGGGTGGTGTCGACGTCGGGCAGGTTGAATTCGGTCGATTCGTCGACGATCTCGGCCTGGTCAAAGCCAGCCTGCTTGGGCGCCTCGTAGCGGAAGCCGATGCCGTCGTCGAACACCCGGAAGCGCACGGTGAAGCGGCCGGCCGTTGCATCCTTGGCGGCGAAGTCGACCCGCAGTTCATTGTGCTTGTCGTGCACCAGCTTGCGCTCGCCCCAGGGCTGGGTCCATTCGGTATCGGCGGCGGCCGGCGCGCTGGCGACGATCTGGTAGCCGTCGCCGAACGACGGCTGGTCCTTGAACACCAGGCCCAGGCGGGAATGGTTGATGATGTCCTTGCCGCGATAGCTGACCCGGTAGCTTGGATGGGCGCGGTCATCGCTGACGGTGACGACAACGGCGCCGTCGGGCGAGCGCACGCTCAGGTCGGTGGCGCAGGCGAGCGGCGCGACCAGCGCGAGCAGCAGGGCGGTGGAGATATGCATACGGCGGTTCCGGTGTGGATGAAGTGCTGATTTAATCACGACCAGCCGGGGCGGGGCAGGGGAAGGCCCCGGGGAGGGCTCAGTTTCACTTGTTTCACTAAACAAGAGGCTGTTGCCGTGAAATCGCGCGGGCGGCGGCCGGCTGGGATGGTCTATGCTGGCGCTGGGCATGTCGTACGTCCCGAGCCGGAGCGGCTACGTTAAGCATTCGCCAATAAGGGAAATCACGTAGCGGAGCGGCCCGCGGAGGGCGGTTTCAAACTGCTATAGTTGGGATGCCGCCAATGCAGCGGCGCTCGACCAATTTCGGAGACTGGGTAAGATTATGAAAAATACCATGCTGGCGGTGCTGCTGTCTGCCACCGCGTTAAGCTCCGTGCCGGCGCTTGCCGCCGACGCCTCCGCCGCCGCCGTCGCGATGGTGGACAAGGGCGCCGCCTACTTGCAAAAGAATGGCAAGGACGCGCTGATCAAGGAAGTCAACAACAAGAATCCAGAGTTCGTCACCGAACACACCTACCTGACGGTGCGTGCGCTGGACGGCACCCAACTGGCCCATCCCACCAACCCCAAGCTGGTCGGCAAGAACATGGTGGTGCTGCCGGACGCGGACGGCAAGCTGTTCCGCAAGGAGATCATCGACCAGGCCAAGGCCAAGGGCAAAGGTTGGGTGGACTACCGCTACAACAATCCGAACACCGGCGAAATCGAGAAGAAGTCGACCTACTTCGTCAAGGAAGGCGACATCATTCTCGAAGCCGGCATCTACAAAGGCAAATAGCCTTTACGGCGGGCGCGTTCAGCCGGCGACCAGCACGCCGGCGTGGGTGCCGTCGTACATCGCCGCCACCAGCGCGGCGCGCCGCTCCAGCACCACGCGCTGGTTGATCGACCCCTTGTCGGTCTGCTCGCCGGCCGTCACCGACGGCGCTTCCTCCAGCAGCAGCAGGCGGTCGACCCGCGAAGCCGATCCCGTGGCCACTACGTTCAACTGCGCCAGCAACTGCTGGAAGTGGCGCCGCACCGGCGCGCTGGACAGGATGGCGGCGGCACCGGCATCCTCGCCCAGCCCCGACAGCAACTGGCACTGGTCCATGCGCGGGAACACCAGCAAACCTATGGCGTCGCGGTCGATGCCGGCCACCACCACATCCTGGATATAGGGCGCGCCGGTGCTGATGACCCTTGCCCGCAACGGCCCCACGCTGACGAAGGTGCCGCTGCTTAGCTTGAAGTCCTCGGCGATGCGGCCGTCGAACATCAAGCCCAGTTCCGGCCGCGCCGGATCGACGAAGCGCACCGCGTCGCCGCTGCGGTAGTAGCCTTCCTCGTCGAAGGCGTCGGCGGTGGCCTGCTGCGCGCGCCAGTAGCCGGGCATGACGTGCGGGCCGCGGAAGCGCGCCTCGTACTTGCCGTCCACCTGCACCAGCTTGACCTCGCAGGCCGGCGCCGGCAGCCCGACATAACCGGCCATCATCACCGGACCGGTGGTGAAGGTGCACGACGGCGCGGTCTCCGTCATGCCCAGGCCGGCCATGATGCGGATGCGCTGGCCGCAGCGGTTCTCGCTGACCCGTTCCAGCGCATCCCACGCCGCCTGCGACAGGCCGGCGCCGGCGAAGAAGAACAGCTCCATCTGCGAGAAGAAGTGGCGGCACAGTTCCGGGTCTGCCTCCAGCGCGGCGGTGAGCAGCTCCCAGCCTTTGGGCACGTTGAAGAACACCGTCGGCGCGATCTCCTTCAGGTTGCGCACCGTGGCGGCGAAGTCGCGCGCGGTGGGCTTGCCGTCGTCGATGTAGTAGCTGCCGCCGTTGTACAGCGCGATGCCGACGTTATGGCTGCCGCCGAAGGTGTGGCTCCACGGCAGCCAGTCCAGCAGCACCGGCGGCTTGTCGCCGAAGGCCGGGAAGGTTTGCAGCAGCATCTGCTGGTTGGCGCATAACATGCGTTGTGTGGTGGTGACGGCCTTGGGCAGCTTGGTCGAGCCGGAGGTGAACAGGAACTTGGCGATGCTGTGCGGGCCGATGGCGGCGTTGGCCGCGTCCACCGTGCGCGGCACGGTCGCCAGCAGTTGCGCCAGCGGCGTGCTGGCGCGGCCGGCGTCGCCGTGGCTGGTGACGATCTCCACCTCGTCCGGTACCGTGACCGCCAGCGCCTCCGCGCAGGCGGCGCCGTCGGAGGCGTAGACCATGCCGGGCGTCAGGTGGCGCACGAAGTGGGTCAGTTTGGTGAGGTCGGCGTGGGGGCCGGAGGCGGCCGGCGACACCGGGCAATAGGGGATGCCGGCGTACAGCGCGCCCAGCGCCAGTTGCAGGTGCTGCAGGTCGTTCCCGGACAGGACCATCAGCGGGCGTTCAGCCGACAGGCCGCGGTCCAGCAAGGCCTGGCCGACAGCGCGCGCCTGTTCCAGCATCTCGCGATAGCTGATGCGCTGCCACGCGCCGTCGGCGCCGCGCTGCGCGACCAGCGTGCGGTCCGGATGGCGCTCGGCGCCGAGCACCAGGCGGTCGGTGAGGCGGTCGGGGTAGGCGTCCAGCGTTTCCTGCGACGCCAGGCGCCAGGCGCCGTCGGCGCCGGCCTCGATCCGCACCGGCGCGCCGCCGACGCGCACCGGGCGATAGCGCGACAGGTCCAGCGCGGAGGAGGTTGGGAGCTGCGTCATCGCGTGCTCCCTCATCACACCGGGTAGTGGCGGTGGCCGCTCTGGATGGTGATCCAGCGCAGGTCCGTGAATTCGGCGATGCCGGCCTTGCCGCCGAATCGCCCGTAGCCGCTGGCCTTGACGCCGCCGAACGGCATCTGCGCCTCGTCGGCCACGGTGGAGCTGTTGATGTGGCAGATGCCCGATTCCACGCGGCGCGCCAGCGCCATGGCGCGGCCGATGTCGCGGCTGAAGATGGCGGCGGACAGGCCGTATTCGCTGGCGTTGGCCTCGGCCAGCGCCGCTTCGTCGCCGTCGACGCGGATGATGCCGACGATGGGACCGAACGACTCTTCCTGGTACACCGCCATGTCCGGCGTGATGTGGTCGATGATGGCCGCTTGCAGCACGTTGCCGTCGCGGTCCGCGCTGCCGCAGACCAGCTTCGCGCCCTTGGCTTCGGCGTCGGCGATCATGCCTGCCACGCGGCCGGCGGCCGAGGCGTCGACCATGCCGCCCAATACGGCGCCTTCCTCGCCCGGTCTGCCGGCGCGCAGGCCGGCGGTCTTGACGCGCAGTTTTTCGACGAAGGCGTCGGCCACCTTGTTGTCGACGATGATGCGGTCGGTGGACATGCAGATCTGGCCCTGGTTGAAGAAGGAGCCGAAGGCCGCAGCCTGGACCGCCTCATCGAGGTCGGCGTCGTCCAGCACCAGCAGCGGATTCTTGCCGCCCAATTCCAGCACCACCGGCTTCAGATGCTGCGCGGCCTGCTGGGCGATGATGCGGCCCACCTTGGTGGAACCGGTGAAGTTGATGCGCTTGACGGCCGGATTGGCGATCAGGCGCGCCACCACGGCGGCGGCGTCCTGCGGCGCGTTGCTGATCACGTTGACCACGCCGGCCGGGAAGCCGGCATCCTCGAACACCTTGCCGATCAGGCGGTGCAGGGCGGGGCAGATCTCGGACGACTTGAGCACCACCGTGTTGCCGCAGGCCAGAGGCGTGGCGATGGCGCGCGTGCCAAGGATCACCGGCGCGTTCCACGGCGCGATGCCGAGCACCACGCCGCAGGCCTGGCGCATGCCCATCGCCATCAGGCCCGGCACGTCGGATGGAATCACTTCGCCGGCGATCTGGGTGGTGAGCGAGGCCGCCTCGCGCAGCATGGAGGACGCCAGCATCACATTGAAGCCGTACCATCCGGCCACGCCGCCCGCTTCGGCCACGCCGGCCGCGATGAACTCGGGCGCGCGCGCCTGCAGGCAGTCGGCCGCCTTGAGCAGCAGGCGACGGCGTTCGTTGGGCGCGGTGGCGGACCAGCCGGGGAAGGCCGCGTGCGCGGCGGCGACGGCGGCATCGGCATCGTCCAGCGTGGCGGCGGCGGCCACCGAGGCGGTGTCGCCGGTGGCCGGGTTGAGGCGCTGGTAAGTGGCGCCGGTGGATGAGGCCTGGTCCAGGCCTCCGATCAGCAAACGGGCTTCAAGCATGGCGTATCTCCTGTGTTATTTTGTGGCGTCGGGCTGCGTTGTGCGTCTTATGCGCGCTTGTAGGTCTGCAGGCCTGGTTTGATGGTCTTATCGTCCAGGAACTGCTTGAGGCCCTGGGCGCGGCCCTTTTCCGGGTCGCGGAAGTTGGATTGATCGACTTTGGCGTACAGGTAGTCTTCATTCTGCTCCCAGGTCAGTTCGCGGCAGCGTTTGAAACCGTTCTTGGCGATGCGCAGCACCGTCGGCGACTTGGCCAGCAGCTTCTCGGCCAGTTCGATGGTGGCTTCGCGCAGCTGCGCCAGCGGCACGCTCTTGTTCACCAGGCCCATGGCCGCCGCTTCCTTGCCGGTGAAGGTGTCGCCGGTCATTATGTAGTGTAGCGCCTGACGGTGGCCCATGGTGTCGGCGACCGCCTTGCTGACCAGGTTACCGGGCGGGATGCCCCAGTTGATCTCCGAGAGGCCGTACACGGCTTCGTCGGCGGAGATGGCCAGGTCGCAGGCCACCAGCGGCGAGAAGGCGCCGCCGAAGCACCAGCCGTTGACCATGGCGATGGTCGGCTTGCTGTACATGCGCAGCAGCTTCCACTGCCATTGCGAGCAATCGCGGCGCAGCTTCTCCTGGTAGATCTCCGGCTTGCCGTCGTTCTCGCGGAAGTACTCCTTCAGGTCCATGCCGGCGGTCCAGCTGTCGCCCGCGCCGGTCAGCACCAGCACTTCGGCCTCCGGATCCTGCTCCAGGGTTTCCAGCACGTCGATCATCTCGCGGTTCAGCGTTGGGCTCATGGCGTTGCGCTTTTCCGGACGGTTCAGGGTCACCCAGGCGATGCCGCCGGTGATGTCGACTTTGACGGTGGTCCAGCGCTTGTCGTATTGGCTCATTTCGGTCTCACTCTATGTTAGGTTAATATCAGGTTGCCTGATACGTGTCTTATAATATATGCTGCTTGGCCTGTAATGCAAGCGCTTTTCGAACGCTTTTTTTGAACACCTGGACCACGATGAAAAAACAACCGCCCGCCGCCACGCACGATAAACCCAGCGGCATCGCCTACCTGATCGGCCGCATCGACCATGTGCTGAGCCGGCGCCTGCGCGACAGCCTGGGATTGCTGGGCATGACGGCCGCGCAGTACACGGCGCTGTCGGTGCTGGACACGCAACAGCAGCTGTCCAACGCGCAGCTGGCCGAGCGCTCGATGATCTCGCCGCAGTCGGCCAACGAGATGGTCAAGGCGATGGAGGCGCGCGGCTGGATCGAACGCCAGGCCGACGCCAACCATGGCCGCATCATCCATCTGCGCCTGAGCGCCGAGGGCAGCGCCTTGCTGCGCCAGGGCGATGCCGCCGTGGCGGAACTGGAGCGCGCCATGCTGGCCGAACTGGGGCCGGACCAGCGCGGCGAACTGCATGCGCAACTGCGGCTGCTGCTGCGCTCATTGAGCGCCATCGTTCTGTAACTGCCGCCAGCGCGCATTCTCCAGCAGCAGGGCGATGCCCTGGCCGCCGCCGATGCAGGCCGCCGCCACGCCGTAGCGCTGGCGCCGCAGGTCGAGCGCGCGCGCCAGCGTGATCGTCAGGCGCACGCCGGTCGCCGCCAGCGGATGTCCCAGCGCGATCGCGCCGCCGTGGATATTGAGGCGATCCCGGTCCAGTTTCAATTCTCGTTCGACCGCGATGATCTGCGCGCCCTGCGCTTCGTTAATTTCAAACAGGCCGATTTGCGGCACGCCCAGGCCGCAGCGGTCCAGCAGCAGGCGGATCGCCGGTGCGGGACCGATGCCCATCACCTCCGGCGGCACGCCGACCACCGCGGCGGCCACGATGCGCGCCTGCGCCCGGTGCCCGCCGGCCATCGCGTAGGCGCCGGAGCTGACAATGGCGGCCGCCGCGCCGTCGGCCAGCGCGCAGCTGTTGCCGCCGGTCTGCACGCCGTGTGGGTAGAGTGGCCGCAGGGTGGCCAGCACCGACGGCGGCGAGATGCGCGGATGGGTGTCCTGTGCCAGTTCGGTCAGCGCGCCGTTCAGCCGGATGTGGCGGTCGGCATAGCCGTCCAGCGTGAAGGTCTCGTTGGCGACGGCCACGGTCTCTCCTGCGTGGAAGCCGGCGTTCCTGGCGTCGAGCGCGCGGGCGTGGGACAGTGCGGCGAATTTATCCACCTCGGCGCGTGTGATGCCGTACTGGCGTGCCAGGTTCTCGGCGGTCTGCGGCATGGTGATGCCGGGCGCGGGATCGGTCAGCGCCTCCCACAGGAAATCCTCGAAGCCGACCTGCGCGCCCAACTTGAAGCCGCTGCGGTGGCCGAAGGCGGCGATCGGGTTGCGCGTCATCGATTCGGTGCCCACCACCAGCACCGTGTCGGCGTAACCCAGCGCGATCTGGTCGCCGGCCTGGCGGAACAATTCGAAGCCGGTGCCGCAGATGCGCTGCACGTTCAGCGCCGGCACCGTCAGCGGCACGCCCGCGTACAGGCCGATATGACGGGCCAGCATGTACTGGTGACAGTCGCCCGGCGCCATGCTGCCGGTGATGACCGAGTCGATGTCGGCGGCCGGCACGCCGCTGCGCCGCAGCACCGCGCGTGCGGCCTTGATGCCGAGGTCCGTGGGCGAGATGTGGCTGAAGGCGCCGCAGTAGTCGGCCATCGGCGTGCGCAGGCCGTCGAGCAGCCATAAGTCGTCATAGGCCTGGAAGAAGCCTTTGCTGGCGCTCATGCTCATGGCCAGTAGCTGGGACGCAGCTGGCCGGTCGGGCCGGTGTAGCCGTGGGTGCGGGCGTAGTCCTCCAGCGCATGCGGCGCTTCGAAGCCGCCGAAGATCGACCACAGGAACATGCGGCCGTAAAGTTCGCAGCGTTCGCGCGGATCGCCACGCAGCGCCTGGTCGCGTTCCAGCGCGGCCTTCAGTGTGGCCAGGCTGTTTTCGTGGGCCACCATGCGGGTGCCGCCGCCGGCGCTGGTGTCGAACACCATCAGGCGGTGGTCACTGGCGTCGCCGCTCCAGCGCAGCCATTCAGGCAGCGCGCCGGCCGGGCCGGTGCCCGGTTCGCCGTGGCGGGCGAAGTGGGTCCAGTAGCCGGCCATGGCGTCGGAGACCTCCTTGCGGCCGGGCAGGTTGGCGGCGGTGAAGGAGCGGAACGGATCGAATTCGCCTTCGAGATCGCGGAATACGAAGGCCACGTCCAGCACGTGCGCGGCGCCCAGCAGCACGCGCGGCGCGATGAACGGAACGGCGGGTTGCTCGTCCCAGTCGAAGCGGTAGGTCCACACGTCGCGGTGGCCCGAGGCCACCATCGCGCTGGCCGGCTCCAGCGCGCCGGTGGCCTGCCACAAGGCGGACATGTAGGCGGCATGGCGCTGGTAGCGGGCGCGGTCGCGCATCAAGGGTATTTGGCCGAACAGCATCCGCACGTAGTCGGGATTGTTGGACATGAACAGCTTGTACTCGTCGCGGTTGGTGCCGATGATGACCGGCACCGCGTTGTAGCGGCTACGGTCGGCGAACACCTCGGCCAGCGGCATGGCCGGCAGCACGTGGCCGTCCTGGATCACGCAGGGCGCATCGTAGAAGCTGAGCGCACCGGGCGTGATGGGCGCGAGCAGCGTTTCGGCGGGCAGGCCGCGTACGTAGGTGGCGATGTCGGCGGCCGGCATGGTCGCGATCAGCGCCTTGGCGGCATTGCGGTCGGCGGCGCGGCCGTCGCGCTGCAGCCATCGGCACAGCAGCTCGCGGGAGCTGAGGGCGTGGCCTGGTTGGACGTCGTCCGTATAGTTGCGGGCCTGCGCCGGCGAGTAGCTGACCGCCAGCGGCGATTGCAGGATGGCGCGGTGGAACAGTCCCTTGGCCAGGGGGCTGGCCAGCAGCGTGTAGGCATTCAGGCCGCCGGCCGATTCGCCAAACACCGTGACATTATCGGGATCGCCACCGAAAGCTCCGATGTGCTGGCGTACCCATTGCAACGCCGCGACCAGGTCCAGCGTGCCGAAATTGCCGGAGCGGTCGGCGGGAGTGTCGCCTTCCTGCGCCAGTTCTTCGAGGCTGAACCAGCCGAGGATGCCGAGCCGGTAATTGGCCGATATCACGATCACCTTGTCCTGGCCGGCCAGGTTGCGCAGCGTGGTGTAAGTGGCTGCGGTGCCGGCGGTGTTGGCGCCGCCGTGGATCCAGAACATCACCGGCAGCGCGGCAGCCCGGGCCTGGTCAGGCGTCAGCTGCGGCGCGAACACGTTCAGCGTCAGGCAGTCCTCGGAACCGGCCACCTGGCCCCATACCGCCGGTGGCAGTTCGAGCGTGACGCCGCCAAGTTGCAGCGCCGGGCGGCCGAAGGCCAGCGCCTCGCGTACGCCCTTCCATGGCTGCGGCGGACGCGGGGCCTTCCAGCGCAGCGGGCCAACCGGCGGCTGGGCGAAGGGGATGCCGAGCCAGGCGTGGGTGTGGTGACGGTCGGTGCGGCCCACTACATCGCCCAGCGCGGTATGGCGCCGAGAATCGGCGGCGGGGATCGCGGCATCGGGTTGCGGCGCTTCGTTGTGCGCGGTCCTTTGCGGCATCAGGAAGTGCGCCAGCGCCGGCACCAGTACCAGCGCGCCGACCATATTCCAAAGGAACATGAAGGCCAGCAGGATGCCCATGTCGGCCTGGAATTTGATCGGCGAGAACAGCCAGGTGGCCACTGCCACGGCCAGCGTCACGCCGGTCAGGATCACCACGCGGCCGGTGAAGCGCAGCGCGTGCAGGTAGGCGTCGGACAGGCTGGCGCCCGCCCGCATGCGGGTCAGCATCACGCTGAGCACGTACAGCGCGTAGTCCACGCCGATGCCCACGCCGAGCGCGATCACCGGCAGCGTGGCGACCTTGACGCCCATACCCAATACCACCATCAGCACCTCGCACAGGATGGACGTGAGCACCAGTGGCAGGATGGCTACCACCACGGCGCGCCAGCTGCGGAAGGTGGCGTAGCACAGCAGGATCACCGCGCCGTAGACCCAGAACAGCATGTCGTGCATGGCCTGCTTGACGACGATGTTGGTCGCGGCCTCGATGCCGGCGCTACCGGCGGCCAGCTGGAACTGTACCTCCGGCGTATCGTTGGCCGCGGCGAAGGCTTCGACCGCGTCGACCACACGGGTGAGCGTGGCGGCCTTGTGGTCCTTCAGGTAGACGTACAGCGACAGCAGCGAGCAGCTCTGGTTGAACAGCTCGCGCGGCGCGCGGGTCTGCACCGCACCCAGCGCGCCGGCGTTGGGGATCAGGTCGTACCATTTGAAGTTGCCTTCGTTGTAGCCGGTGGTGGCGAGTTTGCTCAGTGCCGCCATCGAGTTGGTGGAGTCGACGCCGGGCAGCTGCTCCAACTGCCACGCCAGCGCGTCCACGCTGGCCAGCGTGGCGTAGCGGGTGCACTGGTCGGGCGCGGTCTTGATCATCACCACCAGGATGTCGGAACTGGCCGCGTAGTTGGCGACCATGAAGCCGTTGTCGCGGTTGTAGCGCGAATCGGCCCGCAGTTCCGGTGCGCCGGGATCGAGGTCGCCGACCTTCAGGTTAAGGCTATACAGGTAGCCAAGGCCGCCCAGCAGCACGCTGGCGGCTACCGTAATGGCGGCCCAGCGGCGCTGGGTGAAGCGGTCAAGGAAGACCCACAGCCAGGGCTGGGCCGAGCCTTCGCCGCTATCGGCCTGCAGGCTGCGCGCCGCGGCCTTGGCGCTCACGCCGGTGTAGGACAGCAGCACCGGCAGCAGCACCAGGTTGGTGAAGATCAGCACCGCCACGCCGATGCTGGCGATGATGGCGAGATCCTGGATCACCTTGATGCGAATGCTGACCAGCACCGCGAAGCCGACCGCGTCGCACAGCAGCGCGGTGAGGCCCGCCGCGAACAGGCGGCGGAAGGTGTAGCGCGCCGCCACCACGCGATGCGTGCCGCGGCCCACGTCCTGCATGATGCCGTTCATCTTCTGCGCGCCGTGGCTCATGCCGATGGCGAACACCAGGAACGGCACCAGCACCGAGTAGGGATCGAGCTCGTAGTGCAAGGTGGCCAGCAGGCCGCACTGCCACAGCACCGCGATCAGCGAGCACACGACCACCAGCGTGGTGCTGCGCCAGCAGCGCGTGTACCAGAACAGCACCCCGCCGGCGATGGCGATCGCCAGCAGGAAGAACATCAGTACCTGTTGCAGGCCTTCGATCAGGTCACCGACGATCTTGGCGAAACCGGTGATGTGTATGCGCACGCCTTCCTTCTGGTACTTGGCGCGGATCTGTTCCAGCCGTTCCGACAAGGCGCCGTAGTCGAGCGCCTGGCCGGTCTGCGGATTCTGCTCCAGCAGCGGCACGAAGACGATGCTGGACTTGAAGTCCGCCGCCACCAGCTGGCCAATCTCGCCTGAGCGGGCGACGTTGGCGCGCAACTGCGCCAGGCTGGCGGCCGAACCGTCGTAGCCGTCCGGGATGACGGTGCCGCCGTCCAGTCCTTCCTCGGTGACGGCTGCCCAGCGCGTGCTGGGTGTCCACAGCGATTTCATGAAGGGCCGGTCCACGCCGGGCAGCAGGAACAGTTCGTCGTTCAGGCGTTGCAGGGTATCGAGATAGGCGCGGTCATAGATGGTGCCGCCGCCCGCTTCGACGGCGATGCGCACCGAGTTGCCCAGTCCATTCAGGTCGGCCTTATTGGCCAGGTAGTTGACCACGTAGGGGTGGGCGCTGGGGATCATTTTCTCGAAGCTGGCATTGAGCTTGATGCGCGTGGCCTGGTAGCCCAGCAGGATGGTCGCCAACAGGCAAAGCAGGATGACCAGCGGCCGGTGGTTGAACAGCGCGCGCTCGCCCAGGTTGCCCGAGCCGGTGTCGAAATCCTCCAGCCGCCGTACCACCGGCTGTTGTTCTAAGTCTTGATCTGTGTGCATGATGTTCCAGCCATATTCGTATGTAGGGGAAGGGCGCTAGCGCGGCGCTGCGGCCGAGGCGACCCGGCGCAGGCCGCGCAGCCCGGCCACCACCAACGCGCCGTCGCGGGCTTGGGCGACGGCGGCCAGCGGCAGGGCGGGCGGCAGTGCGCCGTCGGTTTGCGCGACGAAGCTTCGGCCCTGGTCGCGGCTGAGCAGCACGTCGCCGCCTTGGCTGACCAGAACCAGCGTGCCGTCGGCCAGTTCGGCGCCGCCGGCCAGCGATGCCTGGACGCCGGTTTCGACCTTGCTCCAGCTGGCGCCCTGGTCGCCGGACCAGTAGGCGTTGCCGCGCAAGCCGTAGGCCAGCAGCGCGCCGCCGCGTGTGGCCAGCAGCCCGAAATAGCTGCCCTTGTACGGCGTGGCGAGGGCGTTGAAGCTGGCTCCCTGGTCGGTGGAGCGTAGCAGCAGGCCTTGTTCGCCAACCAGATAAAGCGCACCGCCGGCGCCGCGCATGCCGTACAGGTGCAGGCCCTTGGGATTGACGACGTGCTGCTGCCATGGCTGCCAGGTGGCGCCGCCGTCGGCGGTCTTGAACAGCAGGTTGTAGGCGCCCAGCACATAGCCGCTGCGCAGGGTGTCGAAGTACAGGTCGAGGAAGGGCTTGTCCGGGCCGTCGTCCACCAGGTGCTGGGCGTCCGCCAGTGCGCGGGCCTGTTCCGGGCCGGCGACATCGGCCGCCGCCCGCAACGCCAGCGCTGCGGCCTGGATGCCGTCCAGCTGCTTGGTCCAAGTGGCGCCGCCATCGGCGCTGTGCAGGACCACGCCCTGATGGCCGACCGCCCATCCTCGTTTGGCGTCGACGAACTGCAATGCCGTCAGGCTCACGCCGACCGGCACACTGGCCTGGCGCCAGGTGACGCCGGCATCGTCCGAATACAGGATGGTGCCGCGCTCACCGGCCGCCACCAGCCGCTGGCCGGCGGCGGCGATGGCCAGCATGGCCGCGTTCAGCGCCTTGGGCGTGACCAGGGCCGGTTGCTTCAGCGCCACCGGAGCGGTTGCCTGCGCCAGCGCGCACGACGAAGCAAA
This sequence comes from Duganella vulcania, assembly GCF_009857655.1. Classification (NCBI taxonomy): domain Bacteria; kingdom Pseudomonadati; phylum Pseudomonadota; class Betaproteobacteria; order Burkholderiales; family Oxalobacteraceae; genus Duganella; species Duganella vulcania. The sequence goes on along the minus strand of NZ_WWCX01000020.1, from coordinate 37,462 downwards.
GAACGCTCCTAGCACCGCATGGCGGGCCGCGTGTGGATTCAGAATGTTCATCGAACGCCCCTTCACTTAACGCGAGCCTTGGTTGGCCAGTTCCTCGGGACCGAAATAGCTGGCCGGCAGGCGCGGGATGGTCTTGTACTGCGTGGCGAGATCGTTGGAAGCCTCGTTCAGCAGATAAGCGCCGGTCTGTACGTTGTACGTGCCCCACATGACGTTACCCACCACGGCCGGCACGTCCGGCGCCAGCAGCGTTAGCGTGTAGTTGCCGCGCCAGATCTGGCCTTGCGCGTCGTAGCCATCCACCATGATGATCTGCCAGGTGTCTTCATCCAGGTAGTAGCGGCGCTTGGTGACGACGTGGCGTTTTCCCGGCATCAGGCTGGCCTCCACTTCCCACACGCGATGCAGCTCCCACCGCACCAGGTCCGGATTAAGGAACTGCGGGCCAACCAGGTCGCTGATCTTGGCAGAGGCGGCGCGGTTGTTGTTATACGGGATGTACATCTCCTTCTTGCCGATCAATTTGAGTTCGTGATGGTCGATAGGGCCGAACAGCATGAACGCCTCGTCGAACAGGCCGATGCCGGAGGTGACCGAGTCCGGCGTATCGTAGGACACGGACGGCGCGCGCCGCACGCGGCGCTGGCCCACCAGGTACTGCCAGATGGCGCGTGGCTGCGCGTCGCTGATGCCGTCGTGGACCAGGATGCCTTCGCCGGCCTTGGACGCCGGCGCGCGCGTGATCAGGCGGCCGAACTGGTAGATGCCGTCGAATTTTTCCAGGCTGCCGTCCTTGAAGTAGTAAGGCCGCATGATGGTCTGTTCAGCCTCGGTGGCGGTGGCGCGCTTGCCGTCCGGCGTGACGATGGTGGTCCGCAGCGGGAATACGGTGGTCTCGCCGGTCCACGCCAGGCGGTGGTTCATCATGGCCTCGTAGCCGGTCTTCGGAATCGGGAACGGAATGCCGCCAAACGCACCTTCCACGCCGAAACCGCCGTCGATGGACTTGGCGCGGGTGGCATTTTTGAAGGTGTTCTCGTACACCCAAGCCGGCGCGCCGCCGGTGCGGTGGGTCGGATAAACGTCGATGCGGTAGTTCGGATACTTCTTCAGCAGCGCCACGGTGGCGGCGGACAGCTTGGCCGCGTACTGGTCGACATTCTTGCCGGTGATGGCCAGCGTCGGCTTCTCGGTGGCGAAGGGATCGGCGCGGAAGTCGCCGGGCTTGAAGCCGGCGGGAACCTTGGCGTAGACGCCATCCCAGGCCGGAATCGTGCCGTCTTTGTTGCCGGCTTTCTCGGCACCGAGCGGGGTCAGGGTGGAGTGCAGCTTGGCCGCTTCGTCGGCGGTGACGGCGGCGCCGGCGTGCGGCAGGGCGAAAGCCATCGACAGCGCGGCGGCGGCAAAAGTCAGGGTCGTCTTCATTATAGTTTTGTCCTTAGAATGCGCGTTTGATGTTGAAGGAGATGTAATCGCGGTCCGCCAGCGACTGGGCGTAGCTCAGGATGGGCGTATTGGTGGCCGGATTGTTCTTCAGGAAGGTGCCGCTGCCGCCGAGGAAGCGCACGTAGCTGATGCCGAACTTCCAGTCCTGGTGATACGTGGCGTTGACCCCGATATTGAAGTCGCCGCCGTGCGAGCTGCCGCCGTTGAAGTTGAACACTGCGCGCGAACGGCCGTCGATGTTGTAGCCGACGCCGATGGGGACCGACAGGTCGAGGCCATCGATCACCTGGTAGTAGGACGGCTCGAAGATCACGCGCGCCGAGGTGGCGTCGCGCGTGGTGTTGGGATCGAGCGAGCCTTGCCAGGTGACGCTGGTGGCGCGGTTCCACGCCAGTTCGCCCAGCAGCGAGGCGCCCTGGAAGAACGGATTGGTTGGCATCACATAGATCGCGGACAGGTTGACGTGGGCCGTGTTGCCGACCGCGTAGGCCGGATTGCCGCTGTTGTCGGCAAAGACGCCGGCACCGGCGCGCGACAGGAAATTGGGCGTCGGGTCGCTGACCAGCGGCGTATTGCGGCGTACCGAAACCTCGGCCGCCACGTTCGCGCCCAGCAGCACGGTGCTGGCGCTGGCGCCGAAGGTGCGGATGCCTTCCGCGTACACGGCGCGCACGGTCGATGGCGCGCCTGGCGGGAATCCCGGCGCGAAGCCCAGGTAGAAGTAGGGCGTCTTGTCGTGGTAGCGCGCCGCGTAGAAGCCGTATTCGACGTCGGAGCCGGCAGGCGAGAACTTGACCTGTATGCCGCCCTGGCCGGAGTTCCTGGCCTTCATGTCCGGCTGCGTGTAGAAGGCTGGCGCGCCGCTGTTGGTCGGCGCGACCAGGAAGGCGCTGCTGCCGGCGCCCGCCGCATCGTAGGAACTGAGGTAGCTGCCGACGCCGGGGATTTGCGTTGGCCGCCATTCGAACTGGTAGTAGCCGCCGATCGACACATTCGGCAGCACTTGCAGCTGGCCCGAGACCTGGTTGACCGGCCGCAGGATCTCCTTGAACTGCGCGCCCGGAACGCTGAGCAGTTTGACCAGGTCGACCGGTCCCTGCGCGTTGGCGATACCGTTGGCGCCGAAGAACAGGCTCTCGCCGTATTGCAGCGTGTGGCGGCCCACGCGCACGGTGCCGGGCAGCTCGCCCAAGGAACCCTTGGCGAAGACGAAGGCGTCCAGCAGCTCGGCGTTGCGGCCGTGGAGCAGACGGGTGCCGTCGGTGAACTCGTTGCCGGCCTTGCCGGTCAGCGTGGCGGCGTTGCTGGCGTAGGAGGCGTTGTCGTTGCTACGGTTGTAGGAGGCGTCGTACCAGGCGGCGGCGCTGATGCGCATGCCCAGGTTGCGGGTACCGGCGTCGAACTCGGACAACCAATCGATGCGGCTGGAGACGATGCCCTTGCGGCGGAAGTTCTGGTTGCCGTCGTCGATGTTATAGCCGGTGAAGTCGGCGGGGCCGGCTGCCGGATAACCGCCCGCCAGCAGGCGCGAATCGGCGTCCTTGAGGCGGTAGGCGCCGCTGTACTTGAAGGTGTTGTTCCAGCTGATCTTGAGCTCGGGATTGGCGGTCTCGAATTCGTATGCGTGGGCGGCCGGCAGTGCGGCCGCCACGGCCAATGCCAACAGGGTTGGACTCAGGCGTTTGTTCGCTTGCATGGTTTATCTCCTCGTTATAGTTGTATGGCCGCTCACGCGCGGCCGGGCGGATGCACGCATCAGATAAAGGTCGAAGCCAGTCCTCCATCCACGGGCAGGTTGATGCCGCTGATCCAGCGCGATTCGTCGCTGCACAGGAAGCTGATGGCGGCGGCCACTTCGTCGGCGTAGGCAGGGCGCTTCATGCGGTGGGCGTCGCGCTGCACGCGTTCCTCGCCCAGCATGGAGACGAAGTCGCCCAGGATGGGCGTGAATACGGGACCCGGCGCCACGCTGTTCATGCGTACCGAGTGCTGCATGAACCACTTCTGTGACTGGGCATAGGTCCAGACGATCAGCGCCTCCTTGAAGTACTGGTAGCAGGTGTCGGCCGGGACGGGATGCGCGTCCAGCCATGCCTGGCCTTCGGTGAAGCCACGCACGGCGGCCAGCTGCTTGTGCAGTTCCAGCCGTTCCGGCCATTCCGCACCCAGGATGGAGGCGACGTTGACGATGGAGCCGCCGGCCGGCATGCGCGGCAGCACAGCCTCGGTCAGGTGGCGCAGGCCGAGGTAGTTGACCCGTGCCAGCAGCGCGGGATCGGCGGTGCCGGGCACGCCGGCGATATTGCACAACGCATCCACGCGTTCCGGCAACTGGGCGACGGCGGCGTCGATGCTGGCGGTCTGGCCCAGGTCGACGGAGATAAAGCCGTCCAGCGTCAGTCCAGGTTCGGTGCGGTCCATGCCGATCACGGTGGCGCCTTCGAAGCGCGCCAGGCGCGCCACTTCCGCGCCGATGCCGGATGCGGCGCCGGTGACGACGATGGTCTTGTTACGTAACTTCATACGATCTCCTTGTAGTTGTTAGAAGGGATAGCGCGGCGCTTCGGTCTTCACCGTGAGCCACTGCCATTGGGTGAATTCGTCCCAGTCGGCGCTGCCGCCGTGGCGGCCGCCGTTGCCCGAGGTGCCGCCGCCGCCGAACGGCGCGTGCGCTTCGGCCAGCACCGTCTGGTCGTTGATGTGGGCGTGGCCGGCCGGCACGCGGTCGACGATGAACATGGCGCGCGCCAGCGTCGGCGTGATCACGCCCAGCGCCAGGCAGCCGGTGGTGGCGGAGGCCAGCGCGATGGCTTCCTGGTCGGTGTCGAACACGGTGACCGAGGCCACGGGGCCGAACAGCTCTTCCTCGAAGCAGCGCATGCCGGGGCGCACGCCGGTCAACACGGTGGGCTGGTAGAACTGGTTTTCGTAGGTGCCGCCGGCCAGCAGGGTAGCGCCGGCGGCCACGCTGTCCTGCACGATGCTGTGCACGCGCTGCACTTGGCGGGCGTTGATCAGCGGCCCAAGCGCCACCTTGCCGCTCATCGGATCACCCACCGGCAGCTGGCCGGCCTTGGCCACCAGGCGTTCGATGACGGCTGCGGCGATGCCGCGCTGGAGCAGGATGCGGCCGGATGCCATGCAGATCTGTCCCTGGTGCAGATAAGCGCCCCAAGCCACGTTAGCGGCGGCGATATCGGGATCGGCATCATCGAGGATGATCAGCGAGTTTTTGCCGCCCAGTTCCAGCGACATCTTCTTCAGGTTGCGGCCCGCCAGTTCGCCGATGCTGCGGCCGACGGCAGTCGATCCGGTGAAGGCGATCATGGCGATGTCGGGATGGCTGCACATCGCCTGTCCCGCTTCGGCGCCGCCGGGCAGCACATGCAGCACGCCTTTGGGCAGGCCGGCTTCTTCGAAGATGCGGGCGATCAGGACGCCGCCGCTGACGGGCGTCTGCAGGTCCGGCTTGTGCACCACGGCGTTACCGGTGGCCAGCGCCGGAGCGATCGAGCGGATCGACAGGATCAGCGGGAAGTTGAACGGCGAGATCACGCCGACCACGCCGTGCGGCATGCGCCGGGCGATGCTCATCTGGCCGCTGGCGGAGGCCAGCAACTGGCCCTTGGGCTGGGTGAGCATGGAGGCCGCTTCCTGCAGGTGGGCGCTGGCTTCGCGCAGCTCCAGGTCGGCCTTGGGGCGGATTGCGCCGGTCTCGCGCACGATCCATGTCGCCAGTTCGTCGTGATGTTCGGCGATGACGGCTGCGGCGCGGCGGAAGATGGCGGCGCGTTCCTTGTAGTCGCTGGCGGCCCACGCGGCCTGCGCGGCGCGGGCTTGCGTGGCGGAGCGCGCCACGTCGTCGGCGTCGGCCAGGCCGATGCGGCCCAGTTGTTCGCCTGTTGCCGGTTCGGTGAAGGTATGGACGCCGCCATGGCTGGCGATCCAGTCGCCGGTGAAGATGCGGCCTTGCCAGATCGATGGACGTAAAAGCGCATTCGCGTTGGTCATGCTGTCTCCTTTGAATGATGGGTGGTGGGGAAGTCAGCCTCGGTGCACGCTGTTAGCACGCTAGTTGCATGAAGGTCTGCTTGCCGCTCTTGCCTTAGCTATTACAAGTTGTGTGCCAGCTCGTCGCGCGGCGTCGCTATTGCGGCGCACCATGCGGCGCCTTCGCTGGGCGTAGCGCCCGTTTTTAAAGGGCGCGCGCAGCGCAGTGCAGCAAAAAAGAAGAGACACCGGCGATTGATGAAATGATCAAATAGGAGAACTGCCGATGTATGATTTGGTAAAAGACGATGAAAGTGGAGACATGAGCAAACCCCCTCGCGTATCGCTGGCGGAGATGTCGCGCGTTAGCGGCAAGGTGCTGCAGCATGGCGACAGCCAGCACCTGAAGGCCGGCGCGGCGCCCACGCTGGACGACCTGACGCAAAGCCTGCACTTCTCGCCCGGCGATGGCCGCATCTGGCTCAACGGCCAGCGCATGCAGCTGCTGCATATCACCTCGCTCGGCGCGCTGCGGCGCGAGCTGCTGGAGAGCATAGGCCCGGAACGCACGCGCGGCCTGCTCACGCGGGTAGGCTATTCGGCTGGGGCGCGCGACGCGCAGTTGCTGCGCGAACGCTGGCCGGACGCCGAACCGGGTTCGCTGTTCGCCGCCGGCCCGCGCATGCATTCGCTGGAAGGCGCAGTGAAGGTCGAGCCGCTGCATTTCGAATTCGACTTCGAACGCGGCACCTACCATGGCGAATTCCTGTGGCACCACTCCAGCGAAGCCGAGGTGCACGCGGCCGATTTTGGCATCGGCACCGAGCCGGCATGCTGGATGCAGACCGGCTACGCCATCGGCTATACCAGCGCGATGATCGGACGGCTGACCATCTACCGCGAAATCGAATGCACGTCGATGGGCCACAAGCACTGCCGCCTTATCGGCAAGCCTGCCGACGAGTGGGACAACGTGGAAGAAGACCTGCGCTTCCTGAATGCGGAATCGTTCGTCAGCACCACCGCCTACAGTGGACCGGGCCAGCACCAGCAGGCCGCGCCGCTGCCCGGCGACGATGGACGTTCATACGGAGAGAAGGAAATGGTGGGCGTGTCGTCGGCGTTCAACGCGGCCTGCCACATGCTCAAGCGCGTGGCGCCGACCGCCGCCACGGTGCTGTTCACAGGCGAGTCGGGCGTGGGCAAGGAGCTGTTCGCGTATATGCTGCACCAGATCGGCGCCCGCAAGGAGCAGCCTTTCGTGGCCGTGAACTGCGCGGCGATTCCCGAGACGCTGATCGAATCCGAACTGTTTGGCGTGGAGCGCGGCGCCTTCACCGGCGCCAGCCAGTCGCGGCCCGGCCGCTTCGAGCGCGCCTCCGGCGGCACGCTGTTCCTCGACGAGATAGGCACGCTTAGCCTGGTGGCGCAGGGGAAGCTGCTGCGCGCCTTGCAGGAGGGCGAGATCGAGCGGGTAGGGGGCGTGCGCAGCGTGAAGGTGGACGTGCGGCTGGTGGCGGCCACCAATGTCGATTTGCGCGAGGAGATCCGCCAGGGACGCTTCCGCGAAGACCTGTTCTTCCGCCTGAACGTGTTCCCCATCCGGCTGCCGCCGCTGCGCGACCGGCGCGACGACATCCCGCTGTTGATGGGTTACTTCATGCGCCACTACGGGCAAAAGCACCAGCGCCGCGTGACCGGCTTCACGGCGCGCGCGGTCGATGCGCTGCTCAACTACCACTTCCCGGGGAATATCCGCGAGCTGCAAAACCTGGTGGAGCGGGGTGTCATCTACGCCGACGAGGACGGTCCTATCGATCTGCCGCATCTGTTCACCAGCGGCGAGGAATCGCAGACCTCATACTTCTCGCTGGCGCAGACCGGGCGCCTGACCAGCCACGAGGTGCCGGCGGCGCCCGCAGGCGCCTTGCTGGACGTGCTGCCCGGGATGCTGCGGCAGCAGGCCGCGGAACAGGGCCAGGAGCAGAACTGGTCGCTGGACCATCTGGAAAGCACGCTGATACTGGCGGCGGTGAAGCGCGCGGACGGCAACCTGTCGGCGGCGGCGCGCATGCTGGGCCTGACGCGGCCGCAGCTCTCCTACCGCATGAAGAAGCTGCAGCAGGGCTGACGCCCGCTCACTCCAGGTAGATCTTCTGCAGAAGCTCGATGAGCTGCGCGCGCTCGGCGTCGGTCAGCCTGGCCGTCGCATCCACTTCCAGTTCGCTGGCGGTCTTCTCCGCCTTGGTGCACATGCTCAGGCCTGCGGGCGTGAGCACCAGCGTTTGCGAACGCCGGTCCAGCGGACTGCGTTGGCGCAGCAGCAGCCCACGGTCCTGCAGCTTGTCGAGCAGGATGGCGAGGTTGGGCGGGGACACATTCACCGCCGCCGACAAGCGCTTCTGGTTGATGTTGGGATTGGCCTTGAGCAGACTCAGAACGCTGAAATCCACCGGCCGCAGCTCGTACTTCGCCATGCGCTTCTCGAACAGCGGCATGATGCGGATGTAGGCACGGCGGCAGTTATAGCCCACCAGATCCTGCAGCACACGCTGGTCCAGCGGCTGCTCGGCCGCCTCCTGGACGGCGTCGATGAGTTCAATCTTCTTTTTCTTGGGCTGCGTTGTCATGTTCGGATTCTAGCAAAGAAGCGGCTTCCGGGCCATCCCGATGCTTGCAATCTCCCGAAAATGCGTATAGTCTATAATCATTATAAAACATAACTAATTATCTCAACACCATCCATCGAGGAGACACGATGAAACGCAGTGTGATTACCGCCGTATTGTTCACCGCATTGGCCGCCGGCGCGGCCCAGGCCCAGGAGCCGATCCGCATCGGCGTCATCGCCGCGCTCACCGGGCCGTTTGCCAATACCGGCAAGCCGTTCGAGGACGGCATCAAGACCTATATGCAGCAATTCGGCGACCAGGTGGCCGGCCGGAAGATCGAAATCATCTATCGCGATGACGGCGGCACCAATGTCGACCAGTCCAAAAGGGCGGCGCAGGAGCTGATCACGCGGGAACGCGTGAGCTTCCTGATCGGCTTCTCGCTCACGCCGAGCGCCATGGCGGTGGCGCCCATCGCCACCCAGGCCAAGATGCCGATGATCGTGATGAACGCCGTTACCAACGGCATCACCGCCAAGTCGCCGTACATGCTGCGCACCAGTATGACGATGCACCAGATGACCGGGCCTTTCGGCACCTGGACGGCGAAGAACAAGATCGGCAAGGTCTATACGCTGGTCAGCGACTACAGCACCGGGCTGGATGCGGAGGCGCGCTTCACCAAGGAGTTCAACGCCGGCGGCGGCAAGGTGGTGGGTTCGGCCCGCGCTCCGCTCGCAAATCCCGACTACTCCCCGTTCATCCAGCGTATCAAGGATGAAAAACCGGACGCGCTGTTCTTCTTCGCCCCCGGCGTGGAGGACGGCATCGGCCTGCTGAAAGCCTTCAGCGACAAGGGCCTGGACAAGGCGGGCATCAAGTTCCTCGGCGTGGGCGACATGACCAGCGAGACGCCGACGCTGGAAGCGCTGGGCGACCGCGCGCTGGGCGCGGTGACGGTGCTGAACTACGCGCCAACCCTGGACAATGACGTCAACAAGGCCTTCCTGAAAGCCTACGCACAGGCCAATCCAACCCGGCCGCCCGCCACCTTCGTCACCGTGGCAGCCTACGACACCATGGGCATGATCTACGAAACCGTCCGCAAGCTGGGGGGAACGGTCACCGGCGACAAGGCCATGCAGGCACTGGCGGGAATGAAGCGCGATAGCCCGCGTGGGCCGATCAGCATCGACCCCGCCACCCGCGACATTGTGCAGAACATGTACATCCGCGAAGTGAAGAAGGTCAACGGAAAACTGGTGAACGAGCCGATCGCCGTGCTGCGCGACGTCAGCCCCAACTAAGGAGATATCCGATGAAGATCGAACGACGTGTCTTGAAGGGCGCGCCGCTGGCGGCGCTTTGCCTGTCGGCTGTGACGCTGAGCGCCTGCGGTGGCGACGGTGGCAGCAAGTCCGATGGAACTGTGTCGCTGCCGCAGCTGACAGCGGCCAGCGCCGGTAAGCTCGGCTCCTGCACCGACCTGGCCAGCCGCATCTCCTATCCCAACACGACCATCGCCAGCGCGGCCTCGGTGGCCGCCGGTGTGCTGACGGTAGCCGGCAAGCCGGTGCCTGCGCACTGCCTGGTGAAGGGATCGATGTTCCAGCGCACCGGCACGGTCGACGGGCAAAGCTATGCGATCGGTTTCGAGATGCGCCTGCCGGTGGACTGGAATGGCCGCTTCTTCTACCAGGCCAACGGCGGCCTTGACGGCGCTGTCGTCACGGCGACCGGCGACGTGGGCGGCGGCGGGCAATTGGACAATGCGTTGAACCAGGGCTTTGCCGTGATCAGCTCCGACGCGGGCCACGGCGCGGCGACGCCGCTGTTCGGCCTCGACCCGCAGGCGCGGCTGGACTACGGCTACCAGGCCTCGGGCAAGCTGGCGCCGATGGCGAAGAGCGTGATCCAGACCGCCTACGGCAAGGGGCCGGACCGTTCCTACTTCGGCGGCTGCTCCAACGGCGGCCGTCATACGATGGTGGCAGCGGCCCGCTACGGCGACCAGTTCGACGGCTACCTGGTCGGCGATCCGGGCTTCCGCCTGCCGCTGGCGGCCATCGCCAACATCGCCGGCGGCCAGACCTACGCCGCGCTGGCGAGCACGCCCGGCGACTTGTCGACCGGCTTCACGGCGGCGGAACGCGCGTTGGTATCCAATGCGGTGCTGGATAAATGCGATGCGCTCGATGGCGCCAAGGATGGCCTGGTGCAGGACACGAGCGCCTGCCAGGCAGCATTCAACCTGGATCGCGATGTGCCGTCCTGCGGCGCGCAAGGCCGCGACGGCACCTGTCTCAGCGCGGCGCAGAAGACGTCGATCGGGCAGCTGTTCACTGGCGCGGTCACCAGCAGCAAGACCAAGTTCTATTCGAGCTTCCCGTACGACGCGGGCCTGGGCACCGGCAATTGGGCGTTCTGGAAGTTCTTCAGCCCTCTGCAGCTGGATTCCGGCGCGGTGGCGATGATCTGGAAGGTGCCGCCGGTGAACCCGGCGACCTTTAACGGCGCCACCTTCGCGCTGTCGTCCAGCATCGACACTCTGCTGACGCAAGTCGCCGCGACCGACGGGACCTACACGGAAAGCGCCATGTCCTTCATGCTGCCGCCGCACCTGACCGACTACAGCACCGTGAAGAATCGTGGCGCCAAGATGATGCTGTATCACGGCACCAGCGATCCGATCTTCTCCAGCGACGACACCAAGGCCTGGTATGACAACCTGCGTACCGCGAACGGCGGCGATGCTTCCGGCTTCGCGCGCTACTATCAGGTGCCAGGCATGAACCACTGTTCCGGTGGCCCGGCCACCGACCAATTCGACATGCTGACGCCTCTGGTGAACTGGGTCGAGAAGGGCCAGGCGCCGGAACGGGTTGTGGCCAGCGCGCGTGGCCCGGGCAACGCCGGTGGCGCCAATGCCGATGTGCCAGCGTCGTGGTCCGCCACGCGCACCCGCCCACTGTGTCCTTATCCGCAGGTGGCGAAGTACAACGGCAGCGGCAGCATCGAGGACGCCGCCAACTTCAGCTGCAAGTAGAAGGGGGGACGGTCTACTTGCCCGGGTCCTTCTGGTTGGTGAACTGGTCGAATTCGACGTTATAGAATTCGCTGCCAACCGTTTCGACCTTGCGCACGTAGACCGTCTGCACGATGTCGCGCGTCTGCGGATCGATGCTGATCGGGCCGCGCGGGCTGTTGAGCTTCATGGTCTTCAGGATGGCCATGGCATGGTCGCCGTCGATCTTGCCGTTCAATTTGCGCGCCACCTCGTAGATCGCCGCCATGCCGTCATACGCCGCCACGGCCATGAAGTTCGGACGCCCCGCACCCGGGTTGGCCGACTCAAAACTCTTCAGGAAGGCGGCGTTCTCCGGCGACTTGTGTGCGGCCGAGTAGTGGAAGGTGGTGATCACGCCCAGCGTGGCGTCGCCCATGGCCGGCAGCACGTGGTCGTCGGTCAGGTCGCCGGTGGCGATGACCTTGATGCCCGCCGCCGCCAGGCCGCGTTCGCGGTAGCCTTTCATGAAGGCGATGCCTTGCTCGCCGGCTGGCACGAAGATGAACACCGCGTCCGGCTTGGCGTCCTTGATGCGCTGGATGTAGGGCGCGAATTCCGGATTGCGCAGCGGGACGCGGATCGCTTCCGTCACCGCGCCACCGCCTTTGACCAGTTCATTCTTGAACGCGGCTTCGGCGTCGATGCCGGGGCCATAGTCCGCCACCAGCGTCACCACCTTCTTGATGTTGTTCTTGGCCGCCCACGTCGCCATGGGCGCGGAGATTTGCGGCAGCGTCATCGAAAAGCGCGCGATGTAGTTGGACTTGGTGGTGATGACCGAGGTGGCGGCGTTCATGATGATCATCGGCTTCTTCGCCTGCTCGGCGATAGGGGCCACCGCCAGCGCTTCCGGCGTCAGGCCGAAGCCGGCCAGGAAGTCCACCTTGTCGCGCACCACCAGTTCCTGCGCCAGCCGCTTGGCGATTTCGGGCGAGGGGCCGGTTGTGTCCTTGTAGATGATTTCGATCTTCTTCCCGCCCACGCTGGCGCCGTTCTGCGCCATCCATGCCTTGATGCCGCCCTCCATCTGCTTGCCGTAGTCCGCGAAGGGACCGGAGAAGGCGGCGATCACGCCGACCTTGATGGTGTCTTCGGCCTGTGCCAACGGCATCGCGGACCACGCGCTGGCGGCGAGTGTCGCAATTGCTACAAAATTTTTAATCGTCATGCTGGTCTCCAGTGTCGTTCTGTTTTCTCTATGAAGAATGGCCCGGCGCGGCATATGGCTGCAGCGATGGACTCAATTCTGCCACGCGGCGTTTGTTGACAGCGCAGCGCTTCCTGCATAGTATCTAATCTATGTGCGATTAACAACCTAATGTTCGATTATCGCACATCTTAAAAATAACGACTGTCAGATAACAGGAGACTGGAATGAAGAACGCAATCCGATGCGCTGCGGCGCTGCTGGCTGGGGTCAGCGCATCCGGCGCCATGGCGCAAAGCAGCGTCACGGTGTACGGCCTTGTAGATACAGGGCTGGTTTATACGACCAACGCCAACGCCGCCGGCGCCAGCATCACCAAGATGCCGTCGTTGACGGGCTCCTTCCCGTCGCGCTTGGGCTTCCGCGGCAGCGAGGACCTGGGCGACGGCCTGCAGGCGGTGTTCACGCTGGAGATGGGCCTGTCGATGGACACCGGTAACATGGGACAGGGCAACCGCCTGTTCGGCCGCCAGGCATCGGTGGGATTGAAGGGCTCTTTCGGTACGGTGACGCTGGGCCGCCAGATCAACATGACCTACATCGCCGGACAGAAGGCGGACGTGCTGGGACCTAACCTGTTCGCGATCGGCAGCATCGATCCCTACCTGCCGAACGCCCGCAGCGACAACGCCATCGGCTACCTCGGCAACTTCAACAACTTCGTGGTCGGCGCCACCTACAGCACCGGGCGCGATGCATCGGCTGCTGGCGGTCCCGCCGCCACGGGCTGCCCAGGCGAAGTGGCCGGCAATTCGAAGGCCTGCCGCCAGATCACTGGCCTGGTAGGCTATGAGACCGCGGAGTATGGACTGAACACCTCCTACGACATCATGTACGGTAACGTCGGCGCAGCCGGTGGCCTCACCAGCAGCGACAACAGCGACAAGCGCATCACCGTCAACGGCTATGCCAAGGTTGGTGCGGGCAAGATCGGCGCCGGTATTGTCGACCGCACCACGCGCGCTGTCACCGGCCTGACCGAATCGGATCTGTACTTCCTGGGTGTGAGCTATCCGGTGACGCCGTTCTCCACGCTGGATGTGCAGGTAGCGCGCCGCGACACCAAGAACAGCAGCTCGGACGTCGACATGGTGGTGGCCCGCTTGACCTACTACCTGTCCAAACGCACCGCCGTGTATGGCGCCTTGGGCCGCATGAAGAACTCCGGCACGTCGGCCGTGGCCCTGGACGCCGGCGGCACGGTTGGCGCAGGCATGACGCAGAACGGCGTCATGGCCGGCCTGCGCCACAGCTTCTAAGGCAGGAGTATCGAGAGTTCCTGGGCCCCGCGCAGCAGCACGGGCAGGAACTCTTTCTCCAACTGCTTGACGCTGACGCGCGAAGCCTGGGCGCCGACGTTGAGCGCCGCCAGCACCGTGCCGGAGGCGCCGCGCACCGGCACGGCGATGGAGCGCAGGCCCAGTTCCAGTTCCTCGTCGTTGATGGCGTAGCCGGCCTGGCGCACGCCGGCCAGGATCTCGCGCAGGCGCTTCTGGTTGACCACCGTGTTTTCCGTCATCGGCCGCAGCGCGGTGCGGGCCAGGTACTGGTCCAGCTCCGCCGGCGGCAGGTACGCCAGCATCACGCGGCCCAGCGAGGTGCAGTAGGCGGGCAGGCGGCTGCCGGTGTTCAGCGCCACCGACATCACCCGCGAGGTGGCGGCGCGCGCCACATAGAGCACCTCGTCGTCATCCAGCACCGCCAGCGAACTCGATTCGTTCAGGGCGCGGCTGATGTTGTTCAGGTAGGGCTGGGCCGACACCGTCAACGGCGTCGACGACAGGTAGGAATAGCCCAGCGTGAGCACCTTGGGACGCAGCGAAAAATTGTTCAACTCCGCATCCACATATCCCAGCTCGCGCAGCGTGTGCAGGCAGCGCCGCACGGCCGCGCGCGGGATGCCGGTTTTCTGGCTGATGTTGGCGATGGTCTGCGGCTTGCGCGAATCGCTGAAGGCGCGCACCACGGCCAGGCCGCGCGCCAGCGAGGTCATGAAACTGGGATCGGTCAGCGCGTCGATCTGTTCGGAGATGCTCGGTTCGCGCTCCGGCTCTGCCTCGGCGACGCGGGTTTTGGGTTTGGTGGTCTTGGACATGGCGTGATTTTAATGCAGGCGGCGCGTTCGATAGGTGTTTTTTTGTTGACCGTGCCGTGTTTACGTTGCTACACTGGCTGTGCGGTAATAAATCATTAGTTCGATTACCGCACAATGAAACGAAAAGGCAGGCATATGATCGATAAAACATTTGCATCACTGGAGCGCGCCGTGGCTGACATCCACGACGGCGCGACGGTCATGATCGGCGGCTTCGGCAACGCCGGCATGCCGTCCGCGCTGATCGACGCGCTGATCGCACAGGGCGCGCGCGAGCTCACCATCGTCAACAACAACGCCGGCAACGGCGAGACCGGGCTGGCCGCGCTGCTCAAGGCCAAGCGGGTGCGCAAGATCATCTGCTCCTTCCCGCGCCAGACCGACTCCCATCACTTCGACGCGCTTTACCGCGCCGGCGAGATCGAGCTGGAACTGACCCCGCAGGGCAACCTGGCCGAACGCATACGTGCCGCCGGCGCAGGCATCGGCGGTTTCTTCTCGCCCACCGGCTATGGCACGCTGCTGGCCGAGGGCAAGGAGACGCGCCTGATCGACGGCCGCCACTACGTGCTGGAGTCGCCCATCCACGCCGATTTCGCGCTGATCAAGGCGCTGCGCGGCGACCGCTGGGGCAACCTGGTGTACCGCAAGACGGCCCGCAACTTCGGCCCCATCATGGCGATGGCCGCCAAGACCACCATCGCCCAGGTGCAGCAGGTGGTGGCGCTGGGCGAGCTCGATCCCGAAGTGATCGTCACCCCCGGCATTTTTGTCCAGCGCGTAGTGAAGGAATCGGCATGACCAGCAAATACACCCGCGACCAGATGGCCGCCCGCGTGGCGCAGGATATTCCCGAAGGCGCCTACGTCAACCTGGGCATCGGCCTGCCGACCAAGGTGGCCGACCACCTGCCGGCCGAGCGCGAAGTCTTCCTGCACAGCGAGAACGGCCTGCTTGGCATGGGCCCGGCGCCGGCGCCCGGCGAGGAGGACGAAGACCTGATCAACGCCGGCAAGCAGCCGGTCACGCTGCTGACGGGCGGCGCCTACTTCCACCACGGCGACTCCTTCGCCATGATGCGCGGCGGCCACCTGGACGTGTGTGTGCTTGGCGCCTTCCAGGTGGCTGCCAACGGCGACCTGGCCAACTGGCACACCGGCGCGCCGGACGCGATACCGGCCGTCGGCGGCGCGATGGACCTGGCGATCGGCGCCAAGCAGGTGTTCGTGATGATGGAGCACCAGACCAAGAACGGCGACAGCAAGATCGTCAACCAGTGCAGCTATCCGCTGACTGGCGTGGCCTGCGTCAACCGCATTTACACCGACCTGGCCGTACTGGATGTGACGCCGGAAGGCCTGGCTGTGCGTGAAATGGCGCCGGGCTTGAGTTTTGAAGAACTGCAGGCCGCCACGGGCGCGCCTTTACTGCGGTTGAAATAGGAGAGTACGAGATGAACGAAGCATATATCTGCGATGCGGTCCGCACCCCGATAGGCCGCTACGGCGGTGCGTTGAAAGACGTGCGCGCCGACGACCTGGGTGCCGTGCCGCTGCGTGAACTGATGCGCCGCAATCCCGGCGTGCAGTGGGAGGAGGTCGATGACGTGATCTACGGCTGCGCCAACCAGGCCGGCGAGGATAATCGCAACGTGGCGCGCATGTCTGCGCTGCTGGCCGGGCTGCCGCAGGAGGTTCCGGGTTCCACCGTCAACCGCCTGTGCGGCTCGGGCATGGACGCCATCGGCACGGCGGCGCGCGCGATCCAGGCCGGCGATGCCTGCCTGATGATCGCCGGCGGCGTGGAGTCGATGACGCGCGCGCCTTTCGTCATGGGCAAGCCCGATGCGGCGTTCAGCCGCAACGCATCGCTGCAGGACACCACCATGGGCTGGCGCTTCATCAACAAGGCGCTGAAGGAAGCCTACGGCGTGGAGACCATGCCGGAGACGGCGGAGAATGTCGCGCAGGATTACGGCATCAGCCGCGCCGACCAGGATGCGTTTGCGCTGGCGAGCCAGAACAAGACCGCGATCGCCATCGCCGAAGGCATCTTCGAGCGCGAGATCGTGCCGGTCACGCTGCCCCAAAGCCGCCGCGCTGCGGGCGACGAGCCGGTGCTGTTCAAGCAGGACGAGCATCCGCGCGCCACCACCATCGAAGCGCTGGCCAAGCTGAAAGGCGTGGTGCGGCCCGAGGGTAGTGTCACCGCCGGCAATGCGTCCGGCATCAACGACGGAGCCTGCGCGCTGTTGATCGCCAGCGGCGACGCGGTTGGACGCCACGGCCTCAAGCCGCTGGCACGCATCGTCGGCATGGCGACGGCCGGCGTGGCGCCGCGTGTGATGGGTATCGGTCCGGTGCCGGCAGTGCAAAAGCTGCTGCGCCAGACCGGCCTGACGCTGGAGCAGATGGACGTGATCGAATTGAACGAAGCCTTCGCCGCGCAGGGCCTGGCCGTGCTGCGACAGCTTGGCCTGCGCGACGACGATGCGCGCGTCAACCCCAATGGCGGCGCCATCGCGCTGGGCCATCCGCTGGGCATGAGCGGCGCGCGCCTGGTCACCACGGCGACTTACCAGCTGCATCGCAGCGGGGGCCGTTATGCGCTGTGTACGATGTGTATCGGCGTGGGGCAGGGCATCGCGATGATCATCGAAAGAGTGTGATTCAATGTGGTTTGTAGAGAAGTAGTGGAGACAAAAAATGTATAAGACTATTCAATCGAGGAGGCGGACATGCTAGTCAACTTCGCCGGCGTGCTGTTTGACGGTATCGCCTACGGCAGCCTGCTGTTCCTCATCAGTGTCGGCCTGTCGGTCACGATGGGCATGATGAACTTCATTAACCTCGCGCACGGCGCCTTTGCCATGTTGGGCGGCTACGTCAGCGTGACGGTGCTGTCCCGGCTCGGCGTGCCGTTCCTGGCGTCGCTGCCGCTGGCCTTCCTGGCCTCCGCAGCGGCGGGACTGGTGCTGGAGCGCCTGCTGTACCGCCGCCTGTACCGCGCCAGCCATCTGGACCAGGTGCTGTTCTCGATCGGACTGACTTTCATGTCGGTGGCCGGTGCGACCTGGCTGTTCGGCCCTTCGCAGCAGCCGGTGACGCTGCCGGACTGGCTGCGTGGCCAGGTGCCGTTGTTCGGTCTTGAGGTGGGCGCGTATCGCCTGTTCCTGATCGGCGTGGTGGTGCTGGTCACGGTGGCACTGGGCCTGCTGATCGAGCGTACCCGCTTCGGCGCGCAGATCCGCGCTTCGGTGGACAACCAGACCGCATCCGCAGGCTTGGGCATCAACGTGGGCCTGGTGTTCAGCCTGACCTTCGCGCTGGGTTCCGGCCTGGCTGGCCTGGGCGGTGGCTTGGGCATCGATGTGCTGGGCCTGGACCCGACCTTCCCGATCAAATACATGGTCTACTTCCTGCTGGTCGTCGCCGTCGGCGGCGCGGGCACCATCAAGGGGCCGCTGCTGGCGGCCGTGATCCTTGGCGTGTTCGACGTGGCCGGCAAATACTACGTGCCGCAGGTCGGCGCCTTCGTCATCTACGGCTTGATGGTGGTGTTGCTGATCCTGTTCCCGGCTGGCCTGATCAGGAGGAAAGCATGAACGCCTTCGCTGAAGTGGAAGTCAAACCGGCGCCCGCCGCCGTCAACAAGGTGCAGAGAATGAGCCAACTCCGTTTGCCGCACGACCGCTGGTCGCCGCTGGAAATCGCCTTCTGGCTGCTGCCGGTGGCCGCGTATTTCGCCTTCCCCGGCTATCTGGTCCTGATCAGCCAGATCATGATCATTGGCCTGTTCGCATTGTCGCTGGACCTGATGCTGGGCTATGCCGGCATCGTCTCGCTGGGCCATGCGGCCTTCTTCGGGCTGGGCGCCTACACCGCCGGGCTGCTGTCGGTGCACGGCTGGAGCGAACCATTCAGCGGCCTGCTGGCCGGCGCTGCGGTGGCGGGCCTGTTCGGCTTCGTCGTCTCCTTCCTGGTGGTGCGCGGCCAGGACTTGACGCGCCTGATGGTCACGCTGGGCATAGGCCTGATGCTGTTCGAGGCGGCCAACAAGGCATCCTTCCTCACCGGCGGCGTGGACGGCTTGTCCGGCATGGTGGTCGGTAAATTGTTCGGCGCCTTCGAATTCGATTTGAACGGCAACGTGGCTTTCTGCTACAGCTTCGCCGTGCTGTTCATCGTGTTCGTGGTGCTGCGGCGGGTGGTGAAGTCGCCATTCGGTTTGAGCCTGGTCGGCATCCGTGAGGGCGTGCGGCGCATGCCGGCGCTGGGCGTGAACGTCAACCGCCGCCTGGTGGCCGTGTTCACGCTGGCCGCCACGGTGGCCGGCCTGGCGGGCGCGCTGCTGGCGCAGACGACGCAGTTCGTCGGCCTCGATTCGCTGGGCTTCCCGCGCTCGGCCGAGCTGCTGATCATGCTGGTGCTGGGCGGGACCGGCCGGCTTTACGGCGCGCTGGTTGGCGCCGCCGTGTTCATGCTGGCGCAGGATTACATCGCCGGCCTCAATCCCGCTTACTGGCAGTTCTATATCGGCCTGCTGTTAATGGTGATCGTGCTGTTTGCGCGCGGCGGCATCCTGGGCGGCCTGGAAAAAATGGCGTCGAGTTTCAAACGGAAGGAGCAGGCATGAGCCAGGACATCACTCTGCGCACGGAAGGCTTGACCAAGCGCTGGGGCCCATTCGTCGCCAACAGCGACGTAAGCCTGACCTTCGAACCGGGCGCGCGCCACGCGCTGATCGGCCCCAATGGCGCCGGCAAGACCACCTTCATCAACCTGCTGACGGGCGGTTTCATGCCCAGCAGCGGCAAGGTCTACCTGGGCGGCGAGGACATCACGCACCTGCCGCAGCACCAGCGGGTGCGGCGCGGCATGACGCGCACCTTCCAGCTCAACACCCTGTTCGCCGGCATGACGGTGCTGGAATCGGTGGCGCTGGCGGTGTGCGAGCGGCGCGGCCTGCAATCGGTGTGGTACAAGACGGTCGCCAAACACGCCGACGTGATCGACGAGGCGATGGCCTTGCTGGCGACGCTCAAGCTGACCGACCAGGCCAACAGCGTCACGCGCAGCATGGCTTACGGTAAGCAGCGGCTGGTGGAGATCGCGTTGGCGCTGGCGACCAAGCCGCGCATCCTGCTGCTGGACGAGCCGGCGGCCGGCATTCCGCAGGCGGAGAGCAAGGAGCTGTTCGAAGTGCTGGCGCAGCTGCCGCGCGACGTGACGGTGCTGTTCATCGAACACGATATGGGACTGGTGTTCCGCTTCGCCGACCGCATCACGGTGCTCGTCGGCGGCAAGGTGCTGACCGAAGGGACGCCGGCGGAGATCGCGGCGGACCCGCGCGTGAAGGAAGTTTATCTGGGGGAGGCCGAACATGGCTGAATTGCTGGCGCTCGATAAAGTCACCGCCGGTTACGGCGAGTCCATCGTTCTCGAAGATGTATCGTTCACACTGAACGAGGGTGACAGCCTGGCGCTGTTGGGCCGCAATGGCGTCGGCAAGACCAGCCTGCTGGTGACGCTGATGGGATTGACGCGGCTGCACGGCGGCGGCATCCGCTGGGCCGGCAGCGACATCGCGCGCATGCCCACGCACCGGCGTTCGCGCGCGGGCCTGGGCTGGGTGCCGCAGGAGCGGCACATGTTCCCGTCGCTGACGGTGGAGGAGCATCTGACGGTGGTGGCGCGGCCAGGCCGCTGGAACCTGCAGAAGATCTACGAGATTTTCCCGCGGCTGGCGGAACGCCGCGCCAACATGGGCAACCAGCTGTCAGGCGGCGAGCAGCAGATGGTGGCGATCGCCCGCGCGCTGATGACCAATCCGCGCATCCTGTTGCTGGACGAGCCGATGGAGGGACTGGCGCCCATCATCGTGCAGGAACTGGTGAAGGTGATACGGCGGCTGGTGAAGGAGGAGGGCATGTCGGTGATCGTGGTGGAGCAGCATGCGCGGCTGGCGTTGTCGTTGACACAGCGCGCCATCGTGCTCGATCGCGGCCGCATCGTGCACGACTCGGACAGCGTAAGCCTGCTGGCCGACGGCGACAAGCTCGATCGCCTGGTCGCCGTGGCGTGAGGCGGGGGATTATTTAGGCTTGTAGATGCCAGCGCCGACGGTGTACTTATCCTCGGCCTGGCGGATATAGGAGGTCTTGTCCTCCAGCGCCTTGGTGACGGGATTGACCCAGACGTAATCGACCCAGCCGGGTTTCTTCGACTGTGCCACATCCCGCATCTCCTGCACGAACTTTTTGCCGTTGGCGTCCTTCAGCTGGGACATGTCCTTGCCGTTCATCTTGGGCGTGGCGGCGTGGCAGACCATCATCATCTGCCCATCCTGCACGAACACATACAAGTCTCCCTGCATGAAGCCGCCCTTCGGGTCGGCGAAGTCTTTGCAGGCTTGTTCTATCCCTTTTTTCTGTATGTTGGCCACGGCCTTGTCCACCAGGGCGATGGCGTCGGCCTTGGTGGCGGTTTGCGCGAGGACCGGCAGGGCGGGGGCCAGCAGCGCGGCGGTCAGGCCGGCGATAACGTAACGTTTCATGACGACTCCTGTTTTGATGGTAGCGGCATTCTGCGATGCCGCCACCAGCTTACCGCGCCCGCGGCTGGCGCGCCAGCTTACTTTTTATCGTAGATGCCGACACTGACCATGTATTTTTCATCCGCCCTCTGTACAAAGGCGGACTTGGGCTCCAGCGCCTTGGAGGTCGGGTTGGGCCAGACATAGTCCACCCATCCCGGCTTCCCTGACAGCGCGATCTTCTTCATCTCCTGGGTGAAGTATTTGCCGTTGGAGTCTTTCAGTTCGGTCATGTCCTTGCCGTTCATTTTAGGCAGCAGCGGATGGCACACCATCTTGCACTGCATGTCCTGCACCACGACATACACGTCGCCCTGGATGTATCCGGCCTTTGGATCGGCGAACTGTTTGCAGGCCTGCTCCACGCCGGCTTTCTGGATGGTGGCCACCGCTTTTTCCGCGAGTTCGGTGGCGGCGGTCCTGGCGGCGTTCTGTGCGAGCGCGGGCAGGGCGGGTATAAGCAGCATGGCGGTCAGGCCGGCGATGGCATAGCGTTTCATGGGGTCTCCTGTTGTGGTTATCGGTCCACCCGAACGACGGGCGGCCAATCCCATGATACTTGAACTGTGTGCGATTAAAAGACCTTTGTGCGGCAACCGCACACTATGTTTTTCAGCCTTCCATGCGCGCCGCAGGTGCGGCGCTGCTCAACGGCGCCCGGCTTTGCTCGTTGTTTTCCTGCACAAGCTTGGTCAGCAGCGCCATGAACTGCAGCTGCTCGGCGCCGGTCAACGGCGCCAGCAAACGCCGGCGTAAGCGCTGGGAGCCGGGGATCAAATCGCGCAGCAGCTGTTCGCCGGCGCCGGTGATGGTGAGGGCGCGCTGGCGGCGGTTGGTCGGAATCACGGTGCGCGTCAGCAGGCCCTTTTCCTCCAGGCGCGCGCAGACGGTGGCGCCGGTCGAAGTGTCGATGCCGCTGATGGCCGACAGCGACACCTGGTCGATGCCTCCGTGGCTCTCAAGATTGCGCAGCATCGCGTACTGCACCGGCGTCAGCTCGCTGCCCATTTCATCGTAAAAAATCGACACCGAGATTTGCTGCGCGCGCCGCAGCAAATGGCCCGGATGTTCGAATAGGCTGGTCAGTTGACTCTCTGTTTCTGGCATGGCGTGGTCTCTGCGAAAAGAATTCATCCCGGCTGTTTACATCGCCGGTTTACGGACTATACTCTACAACATTCAGTGCACTGAATAATAACCAAAACAAGGAGACGCGATGTACCCAAAAAATACCTGGTATGTGGCCTGTACCCCGGACGAAATCGAGACCAAGCCGCTGGGGCGCCAGATCTGCGGCGAGAAGATCGTGTTCTATCGCGGCGCTGAAGGAAAGGTCGCGGCGGTGGAAGACTTCTGCCCGCATCGCGGCGCGCCGCTGTCGCTGGGCTTTGTGCGCGACGGCCAACTGGTGTGCGGCTACCACGGCCTGGAGATGGGCTGCGACGGAAAGGTGATCAGCATGCCGGGCCAGCGCGTGCGTGGCTTCCCTTGCATCCGCAGCTATCCGGTGGAGGAGCGCTACGGATTTATCTGGGTCTGGACCGGCGACCGTGAACTGGCCGATCCGGCCTTGATCCATCATCTGGAATGGGCGGACAATCCTGCTTGGGCCTACGGCGGCGGCCTGTATCACATCAACTGCGAATACCGCCTGATGATCGACAACCTGATGGACCTGACGCACGAGACCTATGTGCATGCGTCGAGCATTGGCCAGAAGGAGATCGACGAGGCGCCCGTCAATACAAAGGTCGAGGGCGAGCAGGTCATCACGAGCCGCTACATGGAGAACATCATGGCGCCGCCGTTCTGGCGCGCCGCGCTGCGCGGCAACGGCCTGGCGGACGACGTGCCGGTGGACCGTTGGCAGATCTGCCGCTTCACGCCGCCGAGCCATGTGATGATCGAAGTTGGCGTGGCCCACGCGGGCAAAGGCGGATACGACGCGGCGCCGGAGCACAAGGCGTCCAGCATCGTGGTCGACTTCATCACGCCGGAAACCGAAACCTCGCACTGGTACTTCTGGGGCATGGCCCGCAACTTCAAACCGGACGACAAGGAACTGACGGACTCCATCCGCACCGGCCAGGGCAAGATCTTCGGCGAGGACCGTGAGATGCTGGAGCTCCAGCAGGCCAACATCCTGCGCCACCCGGAGCGCAAGCTGCTGATGTTGAACATCGATGCCGGCGGCGTGCAATCGCGCCGCATTCTGGACCAGTGGATGGAGAAGGAGCAGGGCGCATGAGCGCCGGCTTGCTGCAAGTGCGTGTCGAACGCCGGCATGCGGAAGCGGAGGATATCTGCAGTTATGAGCTGGTCAGCGCCGACGGCGCCGCGCTGCCGGCTTTTACGGCGGGCGCGCATATCGACGTGCATGTCGGCCCGGGCCTGGTGCGGCAGTACTCGCTGTGCAATCCGCCGCATGAGCGCCACCGCTACCTGATCGGCGTACTGCGCGATCCATCGTCGCGCGGCGGTTCGAAAGGCATGCATGATGACGTGCGGGCCGGCGCCACGCTGCAAATCAGCGAACCGAAAAACCACTTCCCGCTGGCCGATGCTGAACAAAGCCTGCTGCTGGCGGGCGGCATCGGCGTCACGCCGATCCTGGCGATGGCGGAAGCGCTGTCGGCGCGCGGCGCGGCGTTCCAGATGCACTACTGCGCGCGCTCGCCCGAGCGCACCGCGTTCCGCCAGCGCATCGCCGACGCCCCGTTCGCGGCGCAGGTGCACTTTCATTACGACAGTGGCGACGCCGCGCAAAAGCTGGACCTGCCCGCGCTGCTGGCGCAACTGGACCGCGGCACCCACATCTACCTGTGCGGCCCGGCCGGATTCATCGACCACGTCAAGGCAGCGGCCAAGGCGCAGGACTGGCCGCAGGACCAGCTACATCTTGAATACTTCGGCGCCGCCGCCGTGCCGGCAGCCGATGGCGACCAGCCGTTCGAGGTGAAGCTGGCCTCCAGCGGCAAGGTGTACGCCATCCCGGCCGGCACCTCCGTGTTGCGCGTGTTGAACGACGCCGGCGTGTTCATTCCCGCCTCGTGCGAGCAGGGCGTTTGCGGCACCTGCCTGACGCGCGTGCTAGACGGCGTGCCCGACCACCGCGACCTGTACCTCGAAGAGTCGGAGCAAGCCGCCAACGACCAGTTCACCCCTTGCTGTTCCCGTTCCAAGACCCCGACGCTGTTGTTGGACTTATAAAAAATAGGAGACACCATGCCAGACCGTATCAACCACCAACGCCGCCACCTGCTGTTGGGCGCCGCCGCCTTGTCGGCCGGCGCGCTGCCCACTTTCGCCCGCGCCGCCGAACCGCTGAAGGTCGGCCTGATTGTGCCGATGTCCGGACCTTTCGCTTCCACCGGCCGCCAGATCGAGGCGGCGGTCAAGCTGTACATGCGCCAGAACGGCGCCAGCGTGGCAGGGCGTCCGATCGAGATCATCCTCAAGGACGACGGCGGCGTGGCGCCGGACGTGACCAAGCGGCTGGCGCAGGAACTGGTCTCGCGCGACAAGGTGCAGGTACTGGCCGGCTTCGGCCTCACGCCGTTGGCCTTCGCCGCCGCGCCGGTCGCCACGCAGGCCAAGGTGCCGATGATTGTGATGGCAGCCGCCGCGTCGGCTGTGCCGCAGCGGTCACCGTACATCGTGCGCACCGGCTTCACGCTGGCGCAGGTGACGGCGCCGATGGCTCATTGGGCGTCCAAAAACAAGATCAGGACTGCGGTGACCTTGGTCAGCGATTATGGACCGGGGCTGGATGCGGAGAAGGTGTTCGTCAAAGGCCTGCTTGAAGGCGGCGGCAAGGTGGCCGACAGCCTGCGCGCACCGCTTCGCAATCCGGACTACGCGCCGTTCCTGGCGCGGGTGCGGGACTTGAAACCGGATGCGCTGTTTGTGTTCGTGCCGTCGGGCGAGGGCGCGGCGGTGCTCAAGCAGTTCACCGAGCGAGGGCTGGCCGCCGCCGGCATACGGCTGATCTGCACCGGCGATGTGCTGGACGACGACCTGATGGCCAGCATCGGCCAGGCCGCCGCCGGTGTGGTCAGCAGCCACCATTACTCGGCCGCGCATCCGTCGGCGGAGAACAAGGCGTATGTGGAAGCCTTCGGCAAGGCCAATCCGGGCATGCGGCCCAACTTCCATTCGGTCGGTGCCTATGACGGCATGCACCTGCTGTACCAGGCGCTCAAGCAGACCAACGGCGACAGCGACGGCGATAAGCTGCTGGCGGCGATGAAGGGCATGGCGTGGACCAGCGTGCGCGGCCCGGTCAGCATCGACGCCGCCACGCGCGACATCGTGCAGACCGTGTACATCCGCAAGGCCGAGGCCAACGCTGGCTCCTACTTCAACATCGAGTTCGACCAGACCGACAAGGTGCGCGATCCGGGCGTTTAACGCGTCTACAAACCGGCCAGGAAGCCTGTGACAGCCGCCGCGAACAGCGCCGGCTGTTCGACCGCGCCCAGGTGCGACGCCCCGGGCAGTACGACCAGCGCGGCGCCGGGTATGGCTTGCTGCACGATCTGCGACATGGCGACCGGAGTTCCCTGGTCCAGCTCACCGGCGATGAGCAGCGTGGGCACGGCGATGGCGCCCAGCCGGTCCGTCGTGTCCACAGTGCCGACCGCGTTGCAGCAGCCGATGTAGCCGGTGCTGTCTGTGCTGAGCAGGCGGCGGCGGAAGCGCGCCACAGTGGCCGCGTGCTCGGCGCGGAAGGCGTCGTGGAAGTAGCGGCCCATCACCGCGTCGGCGATCACCTCGATGCCCTGTTCGCGCACGGTGGCGATACGCTGCTGCCACGCTTCGCGCGCTGTCTCGGGATAGCGGGAGGTGGTGTTGCCCAGCACCAGCGCGCGCACCAGCGACGGATGGCGCAGCGCCACCTCCTGGCCGACCATGCCGCCCATCGACAAGCCTATCCACACAACCGGGCCGGTATCGAGTTCGCGTAGCAGCGCGGCTGCGTCGTCGGCCAGGTCGGCCATGGTGTACAAGCCTTGCGGTGCGGACGAGGCGCCGTGGCCGCGATGGTCGTAGGCGATCACGCGGCAGTCGGTGGCCAGTTGGTTGGCCAGGCTGTCCCACATGGTCAGGTCGCAGCCGAGGGCGTGGCTCAGCACCACCGTGTGGCGCGGCGCCTTGCCGCTGCGCGGTTCGCGCACCGTGTAGTGCAGCGCGGGCTGGCCGGCACTGCGGCCCTCGCGGCCGATGCCGGGATGGTTGGAGGCGGCAGGCGACGCCGGCTCCAGCGTGTAGCCGATCTGGGGACCGACTTCGCGCAGGATCGCCATCGCGTGGCCGAAGGCGGTGTTGGCGGCGGGGACACCGGCGTAGATCGCCGATTGCATCAGCACTTCCTTCAATTCGTCCGGCGACAGGCGGTTGGCCGCGTCGCCCAGCAGCGCGGCGCGCACGTGCAGTTCGAATTCCTCCCAGCGGCCCAAGGCGATGGTGGTGGCGAGCACCATGGCGCGACGGGTCTTCTGTTCCAGGCCCGGACGGCCCCAGATGTCGTTCCACGCAAAGCGTGTGATCATGTTCTGGAACTCGGCGTTGAAGCTGTTGGCGTTGGCGAGGGATTTGTCCACCCAGGCGTCGCCGAGGATGGCGCGGCGGTTGTTCAGTCCACGTTCGAAATCGTGGTCGATGGGATCGAAGCTCATGCGGATGTCCTGTGAGGGAATGGGGTGGAGTTCAGTGCCGCGATCTGCTCGCGCAGGCTTTGCAGCTGATGCTGCGCCAGGCGCTGGGCCGGCAGCGCCGCGGCGGCGGGATCGAACAGCGTCGCCAGCGCGGCCGGATCGACCTGCTTGCGCAACTGCTCGTCCGCGCGCACGCCATCGGCCAGCACCTCGGCCAGATTGCGTCCGCTGGCCAGCGCCTCGGCGCTCATCGCTTCCAGCAGGCTGTGGGCCGCCGGGCGGCCGATGCTGGCGGCCAGCCAGGCCGATGCCGCCTCGGCGAACACCAGTCCCTGCAAGGCGTCGATATTGCGCCGCATGCGGGCCGGATCGACGTGCAGGCCGGCGAGGGCGTCGTTCAGTGCTTGCAGGGCGCCGTGCGCGCTGAGGAACAGCGTTGGCCATTCGGCGAGTTCGGCCTGCCAGTTGCCCAGGCCTCGTTCATGCTGCTGACCCATGCTGGCCAGCAGCGCGGCCGCGTGCTGCGGCGTGCGGGTGGCGGCGGCCAGCGCGATCATGGCCGATACCGGGTTGCGCTTGTGCGGCATGGCGGAGGAGCCGCCGCGTCCATTGCCGGACGGTTCGGCCAGTTCGGCGATTTCGCCCTGCGCCATCAGGCTGATGTCGGTGGCGATCTTGCCCAGGCTCCCGGTGAGGACCGCCACTTCCAATCCCAGTCGCACCCACTCGTCGCGCTGCGTGTGCCAGGTTGCATCCGCGACCTTCAGGCCGAGGTCCGCCGCCACCTGCGCCGCCACCGCCGTGCCATGTTCGCCCATCACGGACAAGGTGCCGACCGCGCCGCCCAGTTGCAGCTGCAACGCGCGGGTGGCGCATTCGCGCAGACGCGCGCGGGCCCGCACCAGCGGCGCCAGCCAGCCGGCCACTTTGAAACCGAAGCTGCTTACCTGCGCCGGTTGCATCAGCGTGCGCGCCAGGACCGGCGTGGCCACATGCCGGTCCGCCAGCTGCAGCACGTGGCCGGTCAGGTCGTGCAGGCCGTCGTCCAGCAGCTGCAAGGCGTCGCGCGTGGCCAGCACCATGGCCGTGTCGATCACGTCCTGGCTGGTGCTTCCCCAATGGACGCGGGCCGCCGCCTCGGCGTCGTACAGTGCCACGGTCCGCGTCAGCTCGCGCACCAGCGGAATGGCCAGGCTGCCGGCGCGGCGTCCGGCGCTGACGATGGCCGGGATGTCGTACAGCTGCGCGTTGCAGACGCCGGCGATGGCGCGCGCCGACTGCGCCGGCAGCATGCCTTGCCTGGCCTGCGCTTCGGCCAGCGCCTGTTCGAAGCGCAGCATGGCCTGCACGATCGCCGCGTCGTCGAAGACGGCGATCATGTCCGGCGTGGTGAGGAAACTGTCGAAGATGGATACGCTCAATTGAACTCCGCTGGCAGGTCAGGCATAGTCGAAGAATGCGGTCTCTTTGTCGGACTGCATCCAGATGTCCCAATGATAGACCCCCGGCGCGGTCTTGCGGGCGACCAGCGTGGCGCGGCGTTCCGCGGGCACCTGCGCCAGTATCTCCGATTGCGCCAGGCCGCTGTCGTCCTCCAGGAACACGGCGGTGAACTGGTGCTTGACCAGGCCGCGCGCGAACACGGTGATGAAGGTGGCCGGGGCGCCGCTCACCGGCGCCGCGCATTGCGACAGCCGCAGGCTGAATTCTCCCTTTTCTCCGCTGGGCACGCGGCGGAAGCCAGGCAGCGCCTGGGCCGCTTCCGCGCCGGCGGCTTCCGGCTGCCAGGCTTCGATCTGGGCGTCGTTGATCGGCGTGCCGTCGCCGTCGTAGATCGTGCCGCTGATGGTGATGGTTGGCGCGCTGGTTTCCAGCGTGGCGGCGGCGCTGGCGTCGACCGCCCACTGCCAGGCTGCGTGCGAAAACGGTCCGATGGTTTGCGAGGTGGTGATCGCAGTGGTAATGTGGCTCATGCGGGAACTCCTTTAAATGCCCATCGGCGTGGCGTCGCGGCCGCGCAGTACGATATCGAATTCATAGCCCAGCATCTTGTCGCTGTCGGTGTACTCCAGGCTGAAGCGGGAGATCAGGCGCTGGCGCGCGGCCAGGTCCGGGATGCTCTGGAAGATCGGGTCGTAGGCGAACAGCGGATCGTTGGGGAAGTACATCTGCGTGACCAGGCGCTGCGCGTACACATTGCCGAACAGGGAAAAATGAATGTGCGCAGGGCGCCAGGCCTTCTCGTGATTACCCCACGGGTAGGGGCCGGGCTTGATGGTGACGAAGCGGTAGCGGCCATCGTCGTCGGTCATCATCTTGCCGATGCCGTAGAAGTTGGGATCGAGCGGCGCGTCGTGCTGGTCCTTCTTGTGCCAGTAGCGGCCCGCCGCGTTGCACTGCCAGACCTCCAGCAGCGAATTGCGAACCGGCTTGCCGTCTTCGTCGACCACGCGGCCGGTGACGACGATCTTCTCGCCCAGCGGCGCGCCGTGGCCGTGCGCCGTCAGGTCCATATCGTTGGGCAGCAGGATGCGCGGCGAGGGGATCAGGTTGTCCTCCACCGGCTGGCCGGCGCGGATGCGCAGCAGCGGCTGGGCGGGGCCGCGCTTGAGCGTGGACTTGTACGAGGGGTAGATCAGTTCCGGGTAGACGCCGGACGGAATGGCATCGAATTTCAAGACGGGCCTCCTGTTGGTTGTTCTGGTTTGTGTGGCAACCATGTTAGGGAAAGCGCCTGGGCGTCACAATACGCCGCCGTCGGATGAAATTCGCTATGCGCCCATTTTGTGCGATACTCGCACAAATCGCCATTTTTCTCGCTTATGACCACTGAAAACGACGCACCCGCCGCGCGCGACATGGTGGCCGGCCTTGAAAAAGGCCTGCTGGTGATCGCCGCCTTCGACCAGGAGCGCAGCCGCCTGAGCATCGCCGAGGTGGCCGAGCGCACCGGCCTGACCCGCGCCGCCGCGCGCCGCTACCTGATCACGCTGACGCACCTGGGCTATATGCGGCACGAGAACAAGCTGTTCGCGTTGACGCCGATGGTGCTGCGGCTAGGCCAATCGTATCTGCATTCGGCGCGGCTGCCGCGCATCGTGCAGCCCTTGTTGTACCGGCTGGCCTACGCGCTGGGCGAGGCGGCATCGGCCGGCGTGCTTGATCACGACCAGCTGGTGTGCGTGGCCGCCGTCAGCGCCGGGCAGCTGGTGTCGGTCACGCTGCAGCCGGGCACCCGCGTGCCGGCCTACTGCACCGCCAATGGCCGCGTGCTGCTGGCGCACCTGCCGCAGCCGCAGATCGACGTCTTCCTGGAACGCGCGCAGCCCGAGCGCATCACCGAGCACACCATCGTCAGCAAGGAGCGCCTTGCGCTGGAGATCGCGCGCGCCCGCGCGCAAGGCTACGCGCTGGTGGACCAGGAGCTGGAACTGGGCCTGCGCACCATCGCCGTGCCGCTCAAGAATTTTCGCGGCGACGTGGTGGCGGCGATGAACATCAGCGTCCACGCCGGCCGCATGCCGCGCGAGGAGATGGTGGAGCGCTGCCTGCCGGCGCTGATCAAGATGCAGGTGGAACTGAACGCGTTGTTGTAAAGCGGTGCGGGACCGGTTGCGTCGTCATTGCAAATCGGCAATACTGCCTTGGATAAGAGCCTCGATCGACCGAACCTGTAGCGAAATGATAGTGAACCTCTTGAATTCCCGTGTGTTGGCGCGGACGCTGGCGCGCCTGGCGGCCTGCCTCCTGTGCCTGGGCGCGGCCCGCGCACAGCAATTGCCGCTGCGGTACTTCACCCAGCAGGACGGCCTGGGGAACCTGAGCGTGATGGCGCTGGTGCAGGACCGCGCTGGCTACCTCTGGCTGGGCACGGAGAATGGCCTGTTCCGCTATAACGGCGCGCGGTTCGAGCGTTACGGCCGGGATCAGGGCTTGCAGCAAACCGGGATCACGGCGCTGCTGGCGCAAGGCGACCAGCTGTGGGTAGGGACCGGCGAAGGCTTGTACCGGCGGGTGGGCGAGCGCCTGGTGCCGCTGCAGTACCAGGGCAAGCACCTGTCCATCTGGGCCGGCCAGATGTTCGCACCGGGCCGCGACGGCCCGCTGTTGTTCGTCAGCGCGCGGCACCTGTACCGGCTCACCGACAAGCCGGGTGGCGCTGTCATCGAACCATATTTTTCGGCTCGCCAGCTCAAGGACCAGCCCAAGCTGGAGGATATCAGCAGCGTCGCCGTGGACAGCGGCGGCCTTTGGCTAGGCTGCGGCGGATCGGTGTGCCGCGCCAATGATGCCGGCGTCACCGTCTGGGGCGAGGCGGCCGGCGTGCCTGTCGATTATTGGAGGACCATCCTGCCAGCCGCCGACGGCACGCTTTGGGCGCGAAGCGAACTTCGTGTTATCGCGCTGCCGCCTGGCGCTACCCGGTTTGTCGACCGGGCGCCGCCCAGTGACGTGATGCACAAGGCATCCCAATTGTCGGCGCTGGGCGATGATGGCGCGGGAGCTGTGTTCACCAATACCGACACCGGCCTGGCGCGTTGGCGCGACGGCCGTTGGGAGTTCTTCGGCCCAGGTAACGGCTTGCGGAGCGCGGGCGGCGTCAACGCCACGCTGGTGGACCGCGACGGCGGCCTGTGGCTGGGCACGCGCGGCCGGGGACTGGTTCAATGGCGCGGCTACGGCCAATGGGAAAACTGGAGCTCGGCCCAGGGCTTGCAGGACGACGTCGTCCTGTCATTCGCACGCGACGGCCAGGGGCGCATGCATGTGGGTTCGCGATCCGGGCCGGCATTGCTGGAACAGGGCGCTCTGCGCCCGATCGCCGCGCATGCCGATCACCAGTGGGCGGATCAGGCGGTGGACCGCAGTGGCAGGGTCTGGGCGGGGACCTACCTCGGCCTGCTGTTCCGGCATGATCCTGCGACCGGGGTCGAGGTTCAGGTGGCGACGCTGCCGCCCATCCTGCACCTGCGCATGGACCGCGACGGCGCGCTCTGGATAGGCACCAGCAACGGCGTGTACCTGCTGGAGCATCCCGAGCTGGGTGGCCAGCCACGCCTGGCGCCCGGTTCGGCCGCCTTGGGCGATCTGACCGATGAATCCATTAACAGCAGCTGCCAAAGCGCCAACGGCGATCTGTGGTTCATCAGCGAGCATCTGCTGCTGCAATATGACGGGCGACGCTGGCAACGCCACAAGCTGCTGGACGCGGACGGCACCGACTCGTTCTCGACGATCGCCTGCGCGGCCGATGGCTCGTTCTGGATAGGCAGCTCGGGCACCGGCTTATGGCGGGCGGCGCCCGGCAAGCGAGGGATCGAACTGCGTCTGGCGGCGCCCTTGCCAGGCCTGTCCCTCATGGCCTTGCACATGGATCGGCGTGGATGGCTGTGGATGGGCAGCGACGCCGGCATCGTGGTGCGCAACGGCGAACGCTTGCGGCGGCTGGACCAGGACGATGGCCTGGTCTGGAGTGATGTCAACGGGCGCGGATTTTATGAAGACGCCGACGGCTCGATGTGGATCGCCACCAGCAACGGCGTTTCGCATGTTCTGCATCCTGAGCGCCTGTTTCCGCTGCCGGCGGTGGACGCGGTGCTGGAGAATGTCATGCGCGGCGGCCAGTACATCGCCTTGCAGGACGGCGCGTCCTTGCGTTGGAGTGACGAAGCGCTCAATTTCAGCCTGGCCAGTCTCACGTACCAGCACCGCGCCGGACTGCGTTTCCGCTACCGGTTGGATGGGCTGGAGCAGGGATGGTCCCAGTCGGCGGCGCCCGATATCCGCTATGCGTCGCTGGCCCCTGGACGTTATCGCCTGCAGTTCGGGATCACGGATGTGGAGACGGGGGCGATGCCGGCGCTGCGCGAGATCGGCTTCACCGTCACCCCGCCGTGGTGGCGGACCACGGCGTTCTACGTGTTGTGCGCGCTGGCCCTGGCTGGCGCGGTCTTCGCCTTCCACCGCTACCGCATCCGCGCGCTGACCCGCAGGACAGCGCGGATGGAGAAACTGGTGCGGGAACTGGTGAGCGAACGCACGCGGGAGCTGGAGAAGTCGCAGGATGCGCTGCGCCTGCGCGCCATGCAGGATGGCCTGACCAAGGCATGGAACCGCGCCGCGATGATGGAATACCTGGAGCAGGAAGTGCTGCGCGCGAGCCAGCTGCGGCGGCCCTTCCTGGTGGTGCTGCTGGATCTGGACCACTTCAAGCGCATCAACGACACCCACGGCCACCTGGCCGGCGACAGCGTGCTGCGCGAGGTAGTGGCGCGTCTCGGCGGCGCGGTGCGATCCAGCGACCTGGTGGGCCGCTATGGCGGCGAGGAGTTCCTGCTGCTGTTGCCGGAGCTGGACCAGGCGCGCGGCAAGGCGCAGCTGGAGCGCCTGCGCGGTGTGATCGAAGCGGCGCCGGTGCCGATCGGCGACGGCAAGGCCATCGATGTCACGGCCAGCTTCGGCGTGAAGGAGTTCGATCCGGCCAAGCCGCTGACGCCATTGGAGCTGATCGGCCAGGCCGACGCCGCCCTTTACCGCGCCAAGGCGCAGGGCCGCAACCGCGTGGTGTTCGACGGCGGTGAGGCTTGAATCAACCGGCGCGGAACTCCTTCGGCGTCCGGCCCATGCGCTTCTTGAACAGGCGGCTGAAGTAGGCCGGATCCTGGAACCCCAGCTCGTAGGCGATGCTGGCGATGCTGGACGGCAGGTAGGTCAGCTTGCGGCAAGCCTCCAGCATCAGCCGGTCCTGCGTGATGTCGAAGGCCGATTTGCCGGACAGCTTGAGGCACAGGCGATTGAGCCGCGTCGGCGTGGCCCTAAGCGCCTCGGCATACTGGCCGATTTGCCATTGTTCCTTGTAGCGCCGTTCCACCTCGGCGCGGAAGCGGCTGAATAGTTCGAAGTCGCTTCGGCCCGACTGGTCGGCCAGGCGCCGCTCGGCGTGCAAGCGCACCAGCAACAGCAAAGCGCTGCGCGCCAGCCATTCCAGCATCAGCGTGTGGCCGTATTGCGGCCACGCCGCCTCCGTCAGCAGGTTTTGCAGCAGCGACTCCAGGCGCGCGCGCAGCTCCGGCTGGCCGGACAGGTCGATCATCAGCGGTTCGACGAACAGCGGGGAGTACAGGTCGCCGTGGTTCTCCGCCACCGCGAACACCACGTTCTGGTCCACCGTCAGCACGTAGCCGTGCGCCTCGGCCGAGAAGTCGAAGCCGTGCACCACCGACGGGTGCAGCGTGATGACGGCCGGCGCGCGGCATTCCCAGACGGCGCCGTCGACGCTGGCGCGCACTTCGCCGCCATAGAGGAAAAGTACCTGAAACAGGCCGGCGTGGGTATGCTTTTCGATGTGCCAGTGGTGCACCCGGCTGCGGGTTTCTATCAGCTCGATATGCACGAATTCGGCGTTTTCCACCCGTGTTTGCTCGCCGTACAGGGCGAACTGCGGGACGTCTGGCGGTGCCGGTTTTGCGTTGCGGGTCATGGAGGCGGGCGCCGATGGAAGTGGATGGGTGTCGAAATAGTACAAGTTTTATGCCGATTCATCCATTTTTTTTGCGATGGCCCGGCGCTACGATGGCGGCACACTAACACCATATCGGAGACAACATGCGTACCCAGGTAACCATTATCGGCGCCGGCCCAGCGGGCCTGCTGCTATCCCATCTGCTGCACTTGAGCGGCATCGAATCGATCGTGCTGGAGACGCGCAGCCGCGCCGACATCGAGGCGACCATCCGCGCCGGCGTGCTGGAACAGGGCACGATGGACATCCTCGCCAACGCCGGCGTCGGCGCCCGCATGAAGGCCGAGGGCGCGCTGCACCACGGCGTGGAACTGGCTTTCGGCGGCCGGCGCCACCGCATCGACCTGACCGAATTGACCGGCAAGGCCATCACCGTCTATCCGCAGCATGAGGTGATCAAGGACCTGGTGGCGGCACGCCTGGCCGCGCAGGGGCAGCTGCTGTTCGAAGTCAGCGGCGTGCAGCTGCAAGGCGTAGACACCACCACGCCGTCTGTGAGTTTTGTGCGTGCGGGCGAGGCGGCGCGCATCGATGCCGATTTCGTCATCGGCTGCGATGGCTACCATGGCGTGACGCGGCCGGCCATGCCGCCGCAGGGCCGCGAGGACTTCACCCGCAACTACGGCTTCGGGTGGTTCGGCATCCTGGTGGAATCGGCGCCGTCATCGGATGAGCTGATCTACGCGCGTCACGATCGTGGCTTTGCGCTGGTCAGCAAGCGCACGCCGACGGTGCAGCGCCTTTACTTCCAGTGCGATCCGGCCGATCACGTCGACAACTGGTCGGACGACCGGATCTGGGCCGAGCTGCACGCGCGGCTGGAGAACAACGACGGCTGGCGCGTCAACGAGGGCCGCATCTTCCAGAAGGGGATCATTGGCATGCGCAGTTTCGTGTCGACGCCGATGCAGGCGGGACGCCTGTTCCTGGCCGGCGACTCGGCCCACATTGTACCGCCGACCGGCGCCAAGGGCATGAACCTGGCGGTGTCGGATGTGAACGTGCTGGCGCAGGGGCTGGAACAGTTCTACCGGCAGGGCCGGGACGATCGCCTGCAAGGCTACACGGATGCCGCGTTGAAGCGCATCTGGCGCGCCGAGTACTTCTCGTGGTGGATGACCAGCCTGCTGCACACCTTCGCCGACGCCACGCCGTTCCAGCGCGAGATGCAGCGCGCCGAATTGGAGTGCGTGGTCAGCTCGCGCGCAATGGCGACCGCGCTGGCGGAAAACTACGTCGGCGCGTTCTGACCGCGTCAGCGTTTCCTGCCCGGCGACGCCACGGCCGCCATGGGCGCGCGCGGGCTGGCCGCACCGAACAGCGCTTCGACCATCGGGTCGCGGCGCACCACGGTCTTGTTGGCGCGCAGCGGTTGGCAGATGTCGTCGATCAGGCGGTGTATGCGGCTGCCTTCGCGGCTGATGGTGACGCTCAAGGTGGGACCGTTGTAGAAGGTCTCGATGATGGATTCCATAGGTTTCTCCTGAATGTATGGACCTTATGCCGTCAGCACATGGTCGGATGTAAGTAGCGGGCGGCGTATCCGCGCGACGCCGGGGGCAGGGCTGGGCGCCGCCGCGGCGGCCGTCACCGTCTGGATATGGCGGCGCGCCTGTCCGGCGCAGCGGCAGTACAGGGCCACGTAGGTCTGGTAGGCGGCCATCGCCGGCCACGAAACCGGCAGCAGCTCCTGCGGCAGCAGCGGATCGGCGCGGCGGCAATGCTGGTAGCCGTGGCTCACCAGCAGCCGTATCGCGAAAGCTTGCGCGTCGCTGATGGCGCCGTGCTGGTCGAGCAGCTTGCGCAAGGGTTGGAAGCGCTGCTGGAATTCGCGATACAACGCGTCGGCGGCATCCAGGTCCCATTCGCTGCGGCCGAACAGCGGCTGGCGCATCGCCGCGGCCAACTGCGTGCCGCTGACGTCGAACGACGCCAGCCCGTGGTCTTCCGAGGCGGACGCGCCCTCGATGCCGGCGCAGTACGATGCTGGCCGCGCCAGCAGGTTGTGCGCCAACGGGCAGTAGTCCAGTGCCAGCAGGCGCTTGCGCGCGGCGGTGTAGCGGGCGGCGCTGATGCCGCCGCTGTTGACCAGGATGGTCCACTCTTCGGCGAAGCTGCGGGCCGGCGGAATGTCGAGCCGTTGGCGCGCGGCGCGCACCGCGGCCGCCGTGGCCGGGGTCAGCATGCACAGGCTGCGGCGGCCATGGCGCTCGACCCGGATAGCCTGGTGTTCGGTCAGGCGGAACAGCGCCGTGCGGATCGCCCGCTCCTGGAAGCCCAGTGGCTCCATCAGCGTGATGGCACTGGCCAGCCATTGGCTCTTTTGCCCGAATAACTGGGCTTCGCTGAACATCAGTACCAGCATGGTGTTCAGGCGCGGCCTGGCTTGCCGCAGATAGTCTTCGAGATAGCTTTCGGTATTCATGTTGGTGCCGTAACGGATAAGGGGGAGCCGGACGCTGGGCGCAGCCGCCAGTACAGGCGCGCCGCCGTGGCCAGGTTGTACCAGAGCCAGAGGCAGGCCACGCACATCAGGGCGGC
Source organism: Duganella vulcania (assembly GCF_009857655.1). NCBI lineage: Bacteria > Pseudomonadati > Pseudomonadota > Betaproteobacteria > Burkholderiales > Oxalobacteraceae > Duganella > Duganella vulcania. The sequence goes on along the minus strand of NZ_WWCX01000020.1, from coordinate 731 downwards.
GGCCGGCCGGGCCAGCGCGTCGGGGCGCAGGCAGGCGGCCACCAGCAGCAGCAAGGCTGCCGCGTGGGCCCAGAACTGCCACTTCGCGCGGGACTCGGGAATGATCTTGTTAATGCCGGGGAGCTTGTGTCCGGGGCTTGGCGCCTCTTCGCGCAGGTGGTACCAGGTCAGGAAGGGCACGATCTTGTACAGCATGCCGTGGATGGCCGATTGCGCGACGCCGGCCACCAGCAATACGCCCAGCAGCAGCGGGCGCGCATTCGACTCCGCAGGCCACAGCCACACCACCAGCGCGGCCAGCACGCTGGCCATCGCGGTGCGCCAGTACAGCGTGGTGGGATCGGCGGTCGGGCGGGTGCGGCGCGCCAGCAGGTACAGGGTGCAGGCGCCGAACACGCCGTAGCCGGCGCCCAGCAGCACGGTGCAGGCCTCGTGGAACAGGCGGGCCGGCCCTTGCAGGCCACTCGACAGCGAGGATGCCGTCAGCAGCAGGAACATGGCGGTGGTGTAGCAGCCGGTCAGCAGCGCGGGATAGGGCGGCGTGACCATGAACATCGGCACCACCTGGAAGGCGATGGCGATCACCAGCAGGCCGACCCACCCCTGCAGGCCCCACATGGCGTGCAGGTCGGTCAGGCGGGCCAGCGGCCAGCCGGTGGCGCCGGGCCAGGCGAAGGCGCCGGCCAGCAGGCCGCCCAGCACCATCGTCACGGCCAGCGCGGCCAGCGCCA